>CAISRC010000144.1 GCA_903887845.1 uncultured Chlorobiaceae bacterium | reverse complement strand
TAGTTAACATCAGCACCAAGGAGCGCACGCTTGATATCGCGCATGGCGAGACCAATATTAATCTCATTGATGGTCGCCTGGCCTGCCAGTTTTTTAAAGGTGGCCTCTAATTTATCGCTGAAACTATCGAACATTGCTTTTGGCTTTTTTCAGATAAAGCTTAAAAATGCTTAGCTTTAATTATAACAAAAAATAGCAAAAAATAAAATGATACTATCCTATCTTAATTGCTGGCCATGTTTTTTATTGATATTTTTTTATTTAAGGTATACACTACCTTACAACAAAACCAGAGATTATGACCGTCAGCAGCATAAAAACCATTCTGGACTCTTTTCGCAGCAAACGAATTGCTGTGATCGGGGACATAATGCTCGATAAGTATATTTTCGGACACGTTTCTCGCATATCACCAGAATATCCAGTTCCAGTCGTTGATGTCACCCATGAAGATCTCCGGCTTGGAGGAGCCGCAAATGTTGCTCTTAATACACTTTCACTCGGCGCAGAAACCATCCTGATCGGTGTTACAGGTAATGATAGCAACCGGGATATTCTTCTTGAACTTTTCCGCAGTCGAGGACTAACAACTGAAGGACTGATCAGTGATCCTTCCAGGCCAACAACATGCAAAACAAGAATCCTTTCGCAAAACCATCATATCACGAGGGTGGATTTTGAAAGCAGAAAGGAGGTCGACGCAGAGATTGAGCAGGCGGTTTTTGACTCTTTTGAAGCTGTTGGCGACTCTATTGATGCCATCGTGCTTGAAGACTACAACAAGGGGCTTCTCAGTGCACAGCTTATCAAGCGCATTATTGCTTCAGCAAGACAACACAACACTCCCGTACTTGTCGACCCGAAACTCCATAATTTTTTTGCCTATAAAGGGTGCTCAATATTTAAACCAAATCTTTCCGAGATGGCAGCATCACTGGGTATTGTGGTGCAAAACAACGATCAAGAGGTTGAAATGGCCTGTCGCTTGCTTAAGGAAAAACTTGAGACTGAAACCATTATTGTGACAAGAAGTGATAAGGGTATGACCATTTATAACGGCTCATTTACTCATATTGCCGCAACCTCTCTGGAGGTTGCCGATGTTTCCGGTGCTGGAGACACCGTTATTGGTCTACTGGCACTCGGCGCGGCTGCAGGGATTGATATTATTACCAATGCAATTATAGCCAATCTTGCTGCAGCAACAGTCTGTCAGGAGGTGGGAGCAGTTCCTGTCCGATCAGAAAAACTTCTCAAGGCGTATCAGGCTCATCTTCAATAATCGAAACATACTCTTCAAGTTCTTCCGGCCATGGCGGGTTATATGAAGTATCCGCAAGAAGAGAGTTCAAATTGTTCAAGGAGTAAAATGGAACCTCGAACAACCCGGCATTACTCATAGGCGCTGGCACATCCTTTCCTGGATCGAGATGCATAACAAAAATAACACTAACCACGCCGTGGCCGTTTGGGGTAAAAACCCACATCCCTGTTGCATGCTGAACCCTGTGATACTTCGGATTGGCTGGAAGATATTCAGGTTCCTGCTTCATGGTTAGCGCTATGGCATTATCCCCCGCCGAAACCAGTCTGGATCGCATTATCACCTCCCTCTGCTTTAGAGGCCAGGGGGTATTGATTACCTGGCGCAAAACATACTCTGCATGTTCACTTTTTTCAAGAACATCCATTTCGACAAGCTGATGAACCCACCGATTAAAGTTTGCCATGTCGTAAAAGAGGCTCAGCAACTTTTTTAAAGAGACCTGCAACTCTATTTCTCCTTTGAAGCCCAATATTTCAGAACCGCTTACTCTGGAAGAAAATATTTTGATCCCTTTATGTTCGACACGAAACTCCCATTGCCCATTCAGGATTGATGCTACATCCATACTCTCATTGTTTGGTAGTTATTGAGAGAAAACCAGAAAATCACTTTGTAATGAACTTTTCATAATGTTGTATAACATCAGAAGCTGATTGTTTAAACGGCGCATCAACCGGAGTCCTGTACTTTTCCTTCTTGACCATTTCCCTCAAATTGACCATGGTGTGATAGGGCGTGTCGATAACCGCAATATTGGCAAGCCAGAAAGGAATCTCTCCGCCGGGCTCTATATGAAGACGAAACACAACCCTGCACTGGTTCGTTGAAAGAGGAATGATGTTCCATGCTCCTTCAAGCTGGGGAACACGAACATATTTGTCGTTTCTCGGAAGATAATCTGCCAAACACTCAAGTTTAATAAAAATTTCAGATGTTTCAGGATCCATATACCCCTGTGAGCGTGTTATGATTTCGCGGTCAGAAACAGGCCATGGAGCACTGACAAGCTGATAGACAATCCGCCCCTCATCATCCGTCAACTCCTTCAGCAACCGCATCTCTTTTGTTTTCCAGACCCATTCAGTCGCAACCTCAATATCGTAGAGAAGGCTCAAAACGGAATGCTGGGGAGAATCAAGAGTCGCCACAGCAACAAAGGAGAGAAAATCGGAAGATGGAACAGGACAGGTAAATATTTTCAGCCAGTCATTATTAAACCGTAATGTACAGGCTGCATTATTGATTTTTTCAAGTATAGACATAACAAGAACGTTTTAAGGGTTAACAACAACAGATACCATATCCTTCTCTCCCGGTTCTCATGGCAGACTGACCGGCACCTTTTCCGCTATCCTGACGACAGGGTCAACACTCCGCACAAAAAACCTTATCTGGCCTTCAGCGCCAAAAAGCTGATGGGCAATCCTGATTTTAACAGCTTGTGCAATGTATTTCCTGTCATGGATAAAATCAGCCCGATCAAAAACTATTTTTTTCACCTTGCAGGTTTTCATGACAAGAGCTTCAAAACTGCGATCCTCAGAATAATCAACAATAAAACGATCAATTGAACCCTTGTATGCCTGAACCTGGCTGCGAGGATCATCAAGAAGCCGCCGCGCTATATCATCAAAAGAACCAGACTGATAGAGTTCCTGATAAAAATCAGAGTACGTCCTGCCACTCACCCAAAAATCAGGAATAATACCACCAGCATCCTTTAGTGCATCTAACTTCTCGTCCCCCTTCATTTTGCCTTTGAGTGACATTAAGAACTCAGGAAGAGAAGAGGTCTTGTAGACAGAAACCTCGCTGTTTCTCAGGTACAGTAAACTATCAGAATTTGTAAAGAGTTTCTGGGGAAGAATATTTGTCATAGCATCCTTATAATAATGTTCACGACCGGCAACGCCTTTACGATAGACTCTCTGGATCTGACGACCGGATGGTGTGTAATAACGGGAAACTGTCAGACGAAGAGCTGAGCCGTCTGAAAATGGAAGCTGCCGTTGCACCAGGCCTTTGCCAAAGGAGAGTTCCCCGACAACAACGGCCCTCTTGTTGTCCTGCAGAGCACCGGCAAGAATTTCAGAAGCCGAAGCACTTCCTTTGTCAATAAGCACGATAACCTCTCCCTTTTCATAACCATCACCAGATTTAGCAATATAACGTTCATTCTCCGAGCCACCCCTGCGGCTTTTTGTATAAACTATCAACTGGCCTTTGGTCAGAAATTCGTCGGCCACCTCAACGGCCTGCTCAAGAAAACCTCCAGGATTTCCACGCAAATCAATCACGAGCCGAGCCATTCCCTGTTGTTTCAAAAGAGCAAGCGACCGGCGGAACTCAGTGGCTGTGGTCGCAATGAAACGACTCAGTCGAATATATCCTGTACGATGATCCAGCATAAAAGCAGCATCAATACTTGACGTGGATATTTTCCCCCTTGTTACCGTAAAATCTAAAATCTTGCCGCTGAGAGGCCTGAATATCTTCAATCGTACTGTAGTTCCCTGCTTCCCTCTAAGTTTTCTGAGTACCTCCTGCTGGGTAATCCCGACAGAGGAAACCGCATCAATCGAGATGATACGATCGCCGGGAGCAATCCCAACAGCGGCACTGGGTCCACCAGAAAGAGGTGTAACAACAAGAAGCGAATCATTGACAACATCAAACTCTACGCCTATACCATCAAAATTGCCATCGAACTCCTCCTGCGAATAGGAAACCTTTTCCGGCTCGAGGTATACGGTATGAGGGTCCAGATACTCAGCCATTCCCTGAATACCAGCACCAGAAAGACTGTCACCGTTAACATCATCGACATAAAACTCTTTCATCAAGCTATAGGCTTCAAGGATTTTTTTTTGATCCTCAAACCCGCCTTCTCTGCTTCCATTAAGCCTGGTGCCGAGAAAAAAACCAAACGCGAGCACAACAAGCATCATGAGAATGGTCAGTATTCGGGACATGAAAGAGTGGGTTAATTACCAGTATAAAAACTTGAGTGATTAAGTCAACGAATCACAGTTTACCTATCGCCGATCAAAATCACAAAAAACATTGTGTAACCACCGATCCATTCTTTTTTCCTGAACAAATAATAGCTCTAATAAACCAATGTAAGGAATTAATAAAATCAAAATCAATAACAAAAATATTGACAAATAAAATAAATAAAAAAGTATTTCAAAAAATAATTTTCAAGAAATATAAAAGAATAAATAAAAAAATATTTGCCGTAATAAAAGCATAATAGTAATCATTTATTACGAATAAATGATAAGGTAAAAACAAGTATTTAATCAAACAATAAAGATATTAATTAAATCTATTACTATACATTGTATCAAAGTTACATCGCTTAGCATATCATCATAATTAAAAATTATTTCAATAAAAAAATTGAAACAAAAAGCATAAAAGATACTTTAATATAAGTAATCTAAAATCTTTAAATAAAATGTTTTATGAAATTTAACTTAATAATAAATTAATCTAATTATAAG
>CAISRC010000143.1 GCA_903887845.1 uncultured Chlorobiaceae bacterium | reverse complement strand
ATCGGAAATGGTTTCTTTCCATTTACTGCCAAATTCCAGTCAGCCAATAAATCTTCGTGATGAATCTCGATCCAAGCAACTACCAGCTTGTGTTTGTTCGGTGGCAGTAAACCTGCCAATAGCGTTCCTTCAGGGATAGAGTACACTGCAACGTTTCCCTGATAATCTGCATGTATGTGCTGTGGGGGCCAGAAACATTATATTTTGCACGAAAGTAAAAATAGCATCGATACCATTTTGTATAAATATCAGCAATGTAATTGCGCTGAAACGTATCAGGAGCTGCTGGGGGAGGTTGAATGTGTTGTGGTTTCAAAACCTTTTCCACAAGTTCGTCTGCCTTTTGCTGGACAATTACTTTGGTGAGTAGACCGGGGGAATTTCACCCCCAGCCCCTCGCAGAACCGGACAGGAGCGTCTTCGCTCATCCGGCTCCCATCATCCAACCATCGAGGTATACCCCGCTTTCCAATGAGCAAATGAGTTTGGATTCTCTTCCGCCAGAAGTCGCAGCTTTCTGCTTGCTCTGGTTTTCTTACCACTCAATTGCTTGTACTTTCTCATCATCCAGTGTACCAAATAATAGTTCATGTGTTGCCATACCGGTGCCATTGCTGAACCATAAAATCGCGTGTAGTAGTTCTGCCATCCCCTCAATATCGGATTGAACTGTACTGATAAATCAGCAAGTTCCAGACTATTCTTGAACTGTAGCTTCCACCTCCTGATAGTTTGCCTCATGTGTCGCAGTGCATCACTGCTTACCCCAGGCAGAAACCCCGTAAAGTAAGTTCCATCTTTGCGCTTGGCCTTTCGCGAACGGAAGGTAAAACCAAGAAATGTAAACTCATTTACCGGATGCTCTTCTTTGCGGTTGCTATCCCTACAGTACACTATTTGCGTCTTATCAGGGTGTAGCTCTAATCCACACTCCCGAAAACGCTCACCAAGCTTTCGCTTTACCAGCTCTGCCTGTGCCTTGCTTTTACAGTGGAGAACTCCATCATCGGAGTACCGACAAAACGGAACACCGGGTAGATTTTCGCTCACCCACCGGTCGAACGCATAGTGCAGAAACAGGTTCGCCAACAGTGGACTCACCACTCCCCCTTGGGGCGTGCCTTTTATCCTTTCTATCAGTTCACCTGCCGGGGTCTCCATCGGGGCCTTGAGCCACCGCTCTACATACAGGAGAACCCACGGGGTTTGGCAATGTTTCCGAAGAGCACACAGTAACAACTCATGGTCAATGTTGTCAAACAGCCCTTTGATGTCGAACTCCAAAACCCAGTCATAGTCCCAGTTTCTCTTCCTCACTACAGCTATAGCGTCATGTGCGGAACGCCCTGGACGATAACCATAAGAATCTTCATGAAATACTGGTTCCAGTATGGGTTCAAGCACCATCTTTACAACGCTTTGAGCCACCCTGTCTGCTACGGTTGGAACTCCAAGCATACGCACCCCTCCAGATTTCTTCGGAATACCCACACCTCTTACCGGCGGCGGAAAATAACTGCCGGAACTGAGTCTGTTCCATAGCTTGTACAGGTTGTCTTTCTGCTTTGCTTCAAATGCCTGTATCGATTCTCGGTCTACACCGGCTGCACCTCCATTGGATTTCACTTGTTGATACGCTTTCAAGACAAGTTCTTTGGAAATTTGATATGGCTTTGTCATGCCGAAACGCTCCTTCTGTTTGCACAGTTGACATAACGGTATGACCAGATGACACGACCCCTTTGCTCCAGCCTCATTACAAGACCTTCTCCGCTCATACGAGTCGTTCCGCCCCTTGATGGCGCCTTGGTACTATCAGCCTCGCTTTTTACACTTGCACCTTTCCCTTTGCATCGCCAACGAAGGTTCCCGTAGTTCAATGCAAGAGCCCGAACCAGAATCACGCTACCTATATGCCGGACACCGCTTGGCCAGTAAACAGGTTGCCGCCAAACTTTTCCTGAACCAAATACACCATTCAGTTTTGATGTCATCTTAATCTTTTCGACACGTTTACGGTAATTCACTGGTGTTCGTCTTTCTTGGTTCTTACCTGACATCTTCACGATGCCTTTTCCGCAATGCTCACGACGAGAGCTTTTGACAAGCGCCGCTTACGGTGGTTTGAAACCTGCGCCTGCACGCCGATTTCGAGGGGTCTTCCCTCATCTCTTGCACTGCTGATCTACGACGCACCGTATTCGTTGACACTTTTGGAGCAGGGTTTAGGTGGACTATACACCCACATTTTCTGATTTTTAGCCATACTGTCTACTTTGTATTACCAATCCATAGTATAGATCTCGATCCCTTATAGAGCTGAACGTCTGAAGTCAGCGGTAACGCTGCAACGCAGTATTAGGCGCCGGACACTCAGACGCAGGAATAAATGGATGACCAGCGGCAATATGTTCAGCTTCTGACTGTTTCAAATCAGCATAGATAGCCTGCAAGTCATAGCCAAATTTGGCTGGATGGGCATCACGAATAGCTCTTACTTCATCCACGATTTCGCTCCCAAGTAGTTCTTCGGGGGTGCAAATGAACGGCAGCAATAAGCCAATACCGTCGAGGCTCCACAGGGTGAATCATCAGGGCCTGGTTTGCACCTCTTTTGCTGCTCCATCAACCAGTGTTCCGTTAATGAACTTGTGAATAATACTTGAGATATAACTCTGATACGGCAAACCTTCCTTGACGGCTTTTCTTTGCAACTCAGTGAGGTCTCTTTCAGAAATCCGAATATTCAGTCTCCTGTCCTTTCTCAAAGTATTACAGGCGTACTCAGCCAACTCTTTTCTTCTTTTTGGAAGGTCGGCGACAGGAACCCATTCACCTTTTTCAAAGCTTTCCAGTATTTCCTTCTCTTCTTTGGTCAGTTTAGTCGTCATGTTTTTCTCCAAAATATTGCTGAGTGGCCTTCCTGCTCGGGATAATGGTTTTCAGAAACAACTCTTCCTCATTCTCAACATAAGGTACGAGATATGCGTAATTGAACACGCTCAATACCATGATTCGTTGTCCAGGGTATACCTTCTGGTTGGGATGTAGATAGTCGTCCAATATCTCACCCCTTTCAATAAAGAAAACCACATCCTCGAAACAGATGCCCCGTGACGCTTTGAGTGCCACGCTCTTTTCCGTGTTCCAATTGATGCGTTTCATTTTACCAATTTATCACAATGTGTGCAGTTTGGCAACGGTAAACGACTTGTTTTTGCATGTGGTCTAACGAAAAGGTCACCTGCTGGCGGCGAAGCCGACAGTCAAGTGAAGTGATTTTGTTAGATGCAGTCTATTCTGTTTTTTAATAAGGCTGGACTTCTTTTGCCATGAAGCACTGCCAGAACAAAAATTGCATCATTTTTGAATAGATAGATTATTTTATAAGGGAATTTTTTAATGATGCGCTTCCTTGCTTCTTTATATTCTACTGGGGTGAGCTCAGGATTCCTTTGGATAAATTTAAGACCTTCCTCAATCTGAAGCAAGAAGTCATGTCCCAATCCCTGCCTTTTTTCTTCGTACCAAAGGAATGATTCTCTTAAATCATTTTCAGCCTCAGGTCTGATTATGATTTGATGCTTCATTACTTAGATACTATCCTCTTATAAACATCTTCCCACGGAGCACCTAATGTGGGGTTTCTGTGATATGCATCCAAACGTTCATCAATTATTTTTTTTTCTTCGTCCAATAACTGGACAGCTTCAGGTTCGTTAGATATCGTATCCCAGATGTCTTCTACCAACTGAATTCTCTCCGGGACTGATAACTCAAGGGTATCCGTAGCGGTTATATGTTTCATGGCAATTACCTCCTGTTAACATGGATAAAAAACGTAATCTATTACAATTGCTGTTTCGACTTTATAGAAGTCCGATGAAATTACAGTTGTTGCATTCTTCAGTTTTATATGAAATTTGGCAGCACTTTCCTTATCTAATTCTTGATTTCTTTGAGGAGATGCTTTCGTTCAGCGCTTCTTTGCTCTTGAAAATTCAACGCTTTTCTCAATAAAAATATGGTTTCCTCTGCGATAGTTCTCTTATCCGCTTTAGCTGTTTGAGTTAATTTTTCATACAGCTCTTCAGGAATATCTCTTACTTGGAGGAATGGCATAATTCAGATCCTATGGCTCTTGGAATATTATAGTGGAAAGGTGGAATAAACGCGTATCATGATGCATTTAAATTTATGCAGAAGTTAACTAGTGCCTGACAGAAAACCCCTGTTTTTTGAAAATCTGAGGATCCCACCAGGATCAAAAACTGTCTATTTTTGATCCTGCGGAGGTGTTATTGAGCTTACCAAGATTTTCCAGGATCAAACTATCGAATTTTGGTTTCAAAAGCTTCATCACGAACGTACTCTTCCCTGCGAATTGGTAAAAAAAAGCTTTTTTCAGCGCCAGATCAGGCAGCTTTTTTATACGGACCCCGGTGTCGCTTCGCATCCTGATGTGACAAGAGCACTCCAAAACGATGAATGTTGCGAGCCAGCACAGCAAAGGCAACGTAGCGCTTGAATCCTTTGATGCCGTGGTCAAGGCATATATCCAGGCCATGGACCTCAAGTGCGTTAATTGCCGATTCGACAGCCGAATGCTGCCGTCTCAATTTCCTGAATTCCGGCTCAGATTCATGAGCTTTGTCGATTTTTGAGAGCTTGCCTTTTTTCGGCAGAACAACTTTTTCGAGATGCTTTTTCAGTTCAATCTGGTTCTGTGGAGTATGAAATCCTTTGTCGTAACTGATAGCCTGCAAGTTTGGAAAACGCTTCTTGGTAGCTTCAACAATGGATACAGCAATATCACTATCGGTAACCTTTTCCATCACCTGATGATGCAGGATGAAACGGTACTGATCTTCGATAATACAGACTTTTAATCCCAACTCAACCGGTACGCCAGCCTTGCCTTTGAGTATTCCGGTGAAAGTGTACCACTGATTCCGGAGCAAAGTGTACCAGTCATTCCGGGTGAATATGTACCACCGATTCCGGAGCAAAGTGTACCACCATTTTCATGCCAGATTTGGTGTTAGAACTTACAAAATTAT
>CAISRC010000142.1 GCA_903887845.1 uncultured Chlorobiaceae bacterium | reverse complement strand
GGTGTTACCAACTGTACCGTTGCCCCATCAAGAGAACCCGGCGTCAAGCTGAAATCGGTGCCAACCACCCCCTGCATCGCAGTGGTAAACGTCACCCGAAAGTTCACCACGTCTGCATTGGTTGTTGAGAAGGTAGGGTTTTGTCTGACGATCGAATATGGCGCTGGCACCTGAAGTGTGTAGGTATGCGTTGCCCCTGCCAAAGCATTTCCTGCCAAGTCGAGAGTGCGCGAGCTGAACGTCCATGTGCCGCTGGAGAGAGTAACACCTGGCGCGCTCCATGTGCCTGAACCAGCCGTCGCGTCAACCCAAGTTGAACCGCCATCAGCGGATATCTGAATCTTCTCGCCAGCATTGATCGAACCGGTAAAGGTACCACTAACCGTCTGATTCGCAGTGATTGTGGCAAAGTCACTGGACGTCCCATAGTCCGAGTCTTTGCTGATTGCTGTGATAGCGTTAACAAGGGCAATGGGCGGCGTAGTATCAACAGTGAAGCTCTCCGTGGCACCACCTGAAATATCATAACCAAGAGTGTCTTTGATGCCAGTGCCGCTGCTCTTGAGATTCAGAACATAGGCTCCCTCAGTCAACGTAAAGTTCGTGAGGTTGATGCTGTAACTGGAGCCGCTTCCTGCAAAAATCGCTGAGCTTATATCAACGTTGGAACCTCCTCGAGTCAGTGTAAAATCACTGATATCAACACCAGTAGCCGCTTTGCTGAAGAGTATATTGAGCGTACCAGCACTGGTATTGCGGGGATCGGGGGTAACAGCGGTAATGCTTGCAGTGAGCGGGGTCGTGTCAACGACCAGAGTCCCTGAAGGATTCGCGACTGCGCCAGCAGTATTCAATGCATTTCCTGCAGCATCAAACAGTGATGCTCCGTTCACGTTAAATGCAGTAACCGTAAGATCTGAAGTGCTTTGACCACTTGCCACCGTATGGGTGAACGTCAATGCCTGAGTACCACTGCCACCTGAATAGGTCGCGGTACCACCGTCGTTCAGGCTTATAGTCGGAGTCCCGCCAGTTGTTATGACGGTCACCTTCTCATTGGTATTGAGCGTCAAAGTCACCACACTACCTACGTCAATTGTGCCGGACCCATTTATGATCCCTGTTCCGGTAGCCGAGACACTGCTAACCGTGGGTGCTGTGATATCAAGAGTGTAAGCCTGCGTTTTTATGGTGCCCTGATTGCCTGCGGCATCCTCTACCCATACTTTGAGAGTATTGCTCGCCGTGAGCGTTACACCGGGCAAACTGAAGGCAGTGCTTCCCACTGTAGCATAGGCAACAGCCCAAGTTGAACCGTTGTCCAACGACACCTTGACCAGTTCACCCGCTGCAAGGTTTGCGCTCAATGTGCCACTGATGCTCTGCGCAGAGCTATTGGTAATAAAGTCGGTCGCGCTTGTTCCGCTATCAGCAGAGAAACTGACCGTTGATACCGTTGTTGTCGGAGCTGTGGTGTCAGTCGTGGATTTAACTGTAGTAAAATAAATACCTGCTTGACTCCCCGATGTACTTGAAGAATCAATTCCAGTATAGGTATTGCCTGCCATATCAGACAAGGCTGTTGCTGAAATATCAACTTCATATACACGAGTACTATTAGAACTCCCTATTGTACTTGATCCATCAAGAATCAAAGTCTTGCCGCTGATATACCAAGTACCCGCAACTGTAGTGCCGTTACTTGCATATATATTCCCAGTCGTAGTACCAGCATTAAGAGTCATCTGCCACGTCGTCGTAAGGGTACCACTATTATTCCTCGAAAGCGTTACCATACCACCATTGGCGCGAATATTTTCGCTGAACTGCAAAATAATATTAGTATTACCGTAAACACCGGTTAACCCTTGAGTGGGATAATATGACGATAAAGTAGGAGCGCCCGTTTCAACCGTTATCGTATGTGCAGCCGAAGCACTGCTCGTGTTACCAGCAAGATCAACTATTTTCGCGTTCATTACATACGTTGCATCCGACAAAGCCGATGTCGTTATATCCTTGTAACCCGATGAGATATCACCACTGGTCAACGTAACCGTACTGCCAAGAGGCAGGGAATAATTGTACAGTTGTATAATATCATTCGCCTGCGCACCTGTCACTGTCAAGCTAATGCGCACCGTCGGCGTGCTGTCATCGGTGCTACCACCACTGCTCACTGCTCCCTGAGTAGCTCCAACATTATCGGTAACACTGGTTATACCAGGGGTGCCGGTAAATGCCGTAGTATCTACTGTAATTGTATGGTTGGCGGAGGCTGTGCTTGTATTACCTGCTGCATCAGTGATTTTGGCATTCAGAACATAAGTCCCATCCGACAAAGATGAGGTGGTGATATCCTTATAACCTGCTGTGATATCCCCGCTGCTCAAAGTAATCGCACTGCCAAGAGCGGAAGTGTTGTTGAAGAGTTGAAGCGTATCATTGGCCACCGCACCTGTGCCTGTCAAGTTAATACGCACCGTCGGTGTGCTGTCATTAGTGCTGCCGCCACTGCTCAGCAACCCTGTAACCGGGGTCACATCATCGGTGACACTGGTTATGCTCGGAGCACTGGGCGCAGTATCCAGTACAGCCAGTTGATTGGTAAGCCCTGATGTGGATATACTATCGGCAGAAACACCCTGAAGATCAATCAGGACATTATTAGTTCCGGTGCTACTTCCCCTGTATGTACACATAAGTGTGATTGACCCCACTTATTGTTGCACGAAACGCGACACTTGAACCCGTGTTACCAATATCATTTAACAGCAAATACTGAACAGCTGCCGCAACATCAGAAAGTGAGGTCAGGTTAACTGCTGCAGAAAAGGTACTTGTATCATCAAACGTGACAATTCCATTGGTAATACTATGAGAACTAACGAAGGAGCCAGTATTAAGCTGCAACACAGAATTGCTTCCGTTGAGAGTGCTGTTTGACACAACAGCCGCAGCAGTAAAACCAATTTTTTCACTGGCACTTGCCGTTGTTCCAGGCGAAAAGTCTGTAATGACATCGTATCCGGAAATGTTTCCACTCGTGCCACTTCCACTGATTGTTAGTGTACTATCCCCTGCAGAGAAATTAAACACATCCAGTCCACCTGAACCGGTCATAGTGTCAGCCCCTGTTCCTCCGGTAATCGTGTCCGCAGATGACGTCCCTGTAAGAGCATCATTTCCGGTGGTACCATTGATAGTGCCAAAAACATCAGCATAGTTTGTGAAACCGAGTGCCTTTGTCTCAATCGGGCCGCTCTGATACTCAAGCACCCAGTCCCCGCCAAGCGCAGACGCACCCGTGACATCCGTCGACGCTGCCACATCCGCCTGCGTCATACGCGCAAGAATGTCAATCAGCAATTGCCCATCACTCCCCGCAGCAATACTGCATCCATAAAGCAGAATGTCGGCATCCTGAGTCAGGTGACTCTGCCATTGTGAGAGATAAGCCGACTCAGCCAGCAACCCTTCAGCACCAGAACCATAAGCCTTGCCAGCAAGGATGATGGCTCCCTCGCTGCCATGCGAGACCAGATAAATGGCCGTCAGGTTCTGATGCCGGGTAATAATCCCGGTCATCTGCTCCCAGGGATCACCGAGAACATCAAGAATAACAATCTCAACCCCTGCCCGCACTCCGGAAATCAGCGTCGCTTTGTCCGCTACGGCGCTGTCAATAAAAAGTATCTCTTGCGCATCAGCCACCGCACGAACAATGCCTGTGGAGTTCTGGAAATCACTCTCCGATTCCAGTGAACTGAGCTGATAATCCCAGCTCAAGAGAGTAGCCTCGCTAAACGGATGGCACGGCGTCAACATTGATGAATTCCTTTTATTCGCAAGGCGCCAGTGCCGCTCCCCCGATACTGGAGACCAACCCAGTGGCTCTTCCGATGCAAACACCTTGGCGCCGGTAAACTGGCCAAGAGTCTCAATGAACGTACCATTCAGCCCAACCTCACAGCTCCACAAGGCAATGCGCTTAACCCGCCACCGTTCAAGCAGTTGGGCTGATTCTCGCAAGGCCTTTTCATCCACCCTCTGTCCGCAGAGAGAAAAACCCTCTCCGCAACCATGGGCAATAATGTGCAAGGTCTCAATCTCTTCACCTGCCAGAGCAATGGTGACGGCCTGCAAGGCATATTCTGCTTTGCCCAGAGCAATCGCAGGAACCTTCGCGCCTTGCAGCAAGGCAAAAATATCTGGCGTGGAACCATCAGCAATAATCAATTCTTGCGCCACAATTGCTCTCTTAATAGTCATCGTATCATCACACATTTTATTTCCTGAAAAACTCCTTTTGACATGCCACATCTGCCGCCGTTATTATAAAAAAAAGGGGGAAGCTTTTTTTTCGCTACCAACATAACCCGCCCCCCTCTTTTCTGTTCTTTGACGCACGGAGGATAGATATCAGAATATTTGCACCTTCCTCCAGAATTTCTATTACACTGAGAAGAATAAATATTCATGAGGTGCTCCTGAGTTCATAACTTTCGGCAGGGGAAAATACAAACAGATGGTAGCAGGAAAGCCACCCGGAGTGAGGAGTCCATACATATAAATATAGGTAGGAATCTGGTTTTTCTTATAAAAGTTGCAATGTATACAACAAGTTCCGGATACGGGTTCGTTTCAAGCAAAAGGTCAATGCTGACCACTTGATTAATTGCAGAAATTGTGACAGGGTATGTCTTGGCACACCCTGACTGCATGGAGTCACGGTGTGCCTGAATAATTATTATTTCGGCATTCCAGAAATAAAACGCTTAATATCGCCAATCTCTTCAACACTGAGCCTGAACTCCGCAGCGCCAACAACACCTTCAACCTGGGCAGCATTTCTACCACCAACTATAGCCCCGGTAACGGCGGGATGGCGCAGGGTCCAGGCGATGGCAACTTCCCCGGCGGAACATCCGTGCGGCGCGCCGATCCGTTTAAGCAACTCGACCAGTTCGAGATTGGCGGAAAGACGAGGTTCCTGAAACTCCTTGTTATTCCTGCGCCAATCATTAGCTGAAAAATTGGCGGCCCGTTCCTGCGTCATTGCTCCGCTCAACATGCCGGAGAGCATTGGAGAATAGACAATAACGCCGATGTTCTGCTCCATGCAAAATGGCAGGAGAGTCTGTTCAATCGCCGGACGAAGCATGGAATAGGGGGGTTGAAGGGTGGCAACCGGCGCAATCGGGATAATGCGTCGCAGTTGATCAACACTGAAATTAGAGACACCGATATGGCGTACCAGCCCCTCCTCCTTGAGGCTGGCCATCTCCTGCCAACCCTCTTCAAGGTCAGCTTCAGGGTTTGGCCAGTGAATCTGATAGAGATCGATGGCATCAACGTTGAGGCGCTTCAGGCTCGCCTCGCACTCACGCCGTATTGAATCAGCCTTGAGACTGTTACCCATCTGGCGGCGGGCATCCCACACCAGCGAACATTTGGTAAATATCCAGGGCCTGTTCTTCATACCGGCTACGGCCTTCGCCACCAGCTCCTCCGAGTGGCCAAGCCCATATACCGCAGCCGTATCAATCCAGTTTATGCCAAGCTCAACGGCTTGTTCAATGGCGGCAATCGCATCACCGTCATCCTGCGCTCCCCAGCCAAATTGCCAGTTATCACCACCAATCGCCCAGCTTCCAAAACCAACAGGGGTAATTTGCATACCCGTATTTCCAAGCTCTCTTTTCTGCATTATCGTTCCTTGTGTTTACTCTTATTTTATTCTGCGACATCATTACTGTATAATAAATCAATACTAAAGATTTATGGTGATCATCCTGATTGCATTGTTGAATTATGCAGCCACCGTTTTTTCATAAAATGGCGAGGGAATTCTCGGGTAGACTCGATAGACGTGGCGTAAAATCTCCAAATAGCGAGTGCCTCCTCGTCAAGCCCTTCGCGCACTGCCCGGCTCTCCTCCTCCTTGAACGCATCGTCAAGAACCAACTGCGGCATGTTGCGGAACCGGGGCTTCATATTCATCGAATTTGGCAGCTCCTGAGCAACCCCGTTAAGCACGCTTCACTTCACGCAGCCGGGCTCATCAGAGCTTTTGTTCCTTCCACACTCACAATTCTTCACATTCAGAGTGCCGATTTCAAGCTTGTCAATACGCCCTTTGCGAATGACAAGTTTTCCAAGGACGAGCCTGCCAATAGCGACCGCGCCGACAGCAAATGCGCCGATTGAGAGCGCTCCAATGGCAAACAGCCCCAGAGAAGCAAGAAAAGATGAGCTGACAAGAGAGGGTTTGATCGGCTCTGCCTTCAGCGAGGGAGAACCGGAAGTGGCGTCACAGCATGTAACGGCTGAACGCCTACCCTCTTTTCCTCCACTACCCGGATGACGATGCAGAAATAATTCCATAGAATAAATGATGAGTTGAATTCCCGTCCTCCGCTTTCCTTCATAACACCATCAACGGGAAAGTTTGAACCAATGCATCAAAACAACAGGCATTGGTTCCATAACCGATCTATCCCGATGATGCCTGGCGCTAACGGCTTTAATTCAAAATGGCAAAAAAATTTGAGACCTATACCGTTAATCAAGCATTTTTCTGATGCTTCAACCTTATTATTCATAGCCCAATAAGATTCAACGTCACCAGTTGTTTGGCCAGCTCGTCAAGCAGTTTCGGCTGAAGATCAAGAAAGATATCGGTGTAACAAAAACCACTCTGAAGCCAAAGTAGTTATAGCATCATAACAGCAGCAGGTTATTGTGGCAAAGAGGGATCTGATGACTCAAGAATCTCCGGGAGCTGATAGACGGTTATCTCTTGCGGTTGCGACTTGGCTGCTCACACCGAGCCTACAATGCACAGAGGGAAATTCTTAAAGAGCTGGATATTGAAAGTGCCGGACATGGCCTTGTTATAATTTATTCTTGAAAATAGGATGGCCTGATTGCAAATGCACATCGCATTTAACTTGAAGGAGATTCGGCTAAGAAGAATCAAATCCTGAGTGTTATCAGAGTGTATTTTGTATATTCTCATTATAAAATTCATTCTGAATTGCGCATGACATTCATTTACAGAATCAGTGGTAGACTTTCCCTGAAAATATTCAATCACTGATGATGTTGCCAAAGTGTGTTTGGGTTGACGTCAGCCGAAGTGACTATACAAATAAATTACCCTTAATGGAGATCTGAAAAAATGATACAACTTATTCGGATTATAGCATTATCGGTATTTGTCATGCTTGTAGACGGAAATGTATATCGCCTGTTAGCTCAAAATCGGATCATTGATATATCGGAGGAGAAGATTACTTCATTTGAAGGATCTCTGATGATAACTTCTTTAGCGGTTAGTCCTGACTGTCGAAGGGTCGCGTTTGCAGGATTACAAGGTGATAAAGTTGTTATGGTGGTGGATGGAGTTGAACCTGAAAGTTTTAACGGGATTATAAATGTTGGTACAGTATTCAGTCCTGATGTACATCGAGTAGCATATTATGCGATTGATGGGAGTAAAAAATTGGTTGTGGTTGATGGGAAAAAAGGGCGAAGATATGATGAAATTGGAACCGGAAGTGTGACTTTCAGTCCTGATAGTCGGCGTGTTGCCTATGCAGTTAAAAGAGGAGAGAAGGCCATTGTTATTGTGGATGGAGTTGAGGGTATTGCTTACGATAACATTAATGAACTTCACTTCAGCCCGGACAGCAGACGGATAGCATTTGTGGCAAGTAAAGGCAAAAAATGGTTTGTGGTGGTGGATGGAAAAGAAGGTCAGAAATATGATGAGATAAGAGAGGGTAGTGTGATTTTCAGCCCGGACAGCCGCAGAGTAGCATTTGATGGAAAGAGAGGCGATAAGGTATTTGTCGTAGTAGATGGTATAGATGGGCAATTCTATGATGAAATTGGAATTGGCAGTGTGACTTTCAGTCCTGATAGCAGACGTGTGGCTTATATCGTTAAGAAAGGAGAGAAGCCCATTGTTGTGGTGGATGGAGTTGAGGGTACTGCTTACGATAACATTGATGGTCTTGTTGTCAGCCCTGACAGCCGGAGTATCGGGTATGCAGCAAGCAAGGGGGACAAATGGTTGGTTGTGGTGAACGGGATAGAGGGAGCTGCTTATGACGGTATTGGGTCAGGGTTCCTGATGCTCAGCCCTGATAGTCGACGGGTAGCGTATGCAGCCAGAAAGGGCGACAAATGGTTTGTTGTGGCGGATGGAGTGGAGGGAACTGCTTATGAAGGAATAGGTGCTGGAAGTTTGATGTTCAGCCCTGACAGTCGCCGAGTTGCCTATGGAGCAATAAAAAATGGAGCTATGCTTGTGTCGGTAGATGGAACAGAAGAACTCGTTTACGACGCGCTTATTGCTGGTAGTCTGACGTTCAGCCCTGATAGTCGAAAGGTGGCTTATGGAGCAATAAAAGGCGGTGCAAAGCTTATTATTTTGGATGGAGCAGAATGCTTCGCTTATGATGGCCTTGTTCATAAAAGCCGCATTGTATTTGATTCGTCGGATCAATTGCACTATCTCCAAGTCAAGGGAAATGATATCAATCTGATGGAAGTGAAATTAGCTCAATAGCATTTGCAACTTATTTTTTTATCGATAAATCGCTTTGCTTGACTAAAAAGATAATTATGCTGAAAAAAATCTTTTCATTCCTTTTATGCTCAATGTTGTGTTTTGGTTCAGTAAATGCAGTAACTCAAGAAGAATCTACTGAAGCTTTCAACTGGTTTCGCTCTGCCGCTGAGCTGGGAAATGCAAGGGCTCAGTGGGATCTTGCATTGGTCTACTATAACGGTGAAGGAGTGCCACAAAACTACGTGGAAGCAGTCAAATGGTTTCGCTTGTCCGCTGAACAGGTTTATGCAAAAGCACAGTGCAATCTTGGTGAAATGTACTACAATGGTCAAGGTGTTGCACAAGACTATGCTGAAGCACTTAAATGGTATCGCCTGTCGACTGATCAGGGGAACCTAAGGGGTCAATACAACCTCGGGATGATGTACATATAATGGGCAGAGTGTCGAAAAAAACGATGTGGAAGCTGGCAAATTGTTACGTCTATCTGCTGAGCAGGGCTTTGCTCCTGCTCAGTGCAATCTCGGACTGATGTACTATATGGGCAGCGGAGTAACGAAAAATGACAACGATGCTGCTACCTGGTTACGCAAGGCTGCCATCCAGGGTTATACTGATGCTCAGTTCTTTTTAAAAAAATTTTGGGTAAAGTAAGAGAAAACAGGCACCTGACTCACGATGAGTTTGCTATCTCTGACAGTACGGAAAAGAGCTGGTATCGCTACCATCTGGTGATCAGTTAACTGTACCGCCAGCAGCTTTAGATGTACCACCCATAAAGGTGACCTTGGCTACTCATTCAACATTCAGTAGACTTACTCTATAAAAGGTCGCAGAATTATTTATTTATTCGAAAAACACTGCAACCTTCGAAGACTGACGAACAATCGACCTCATTCAGCAGGCCGGTTGTACACTCGTGCCCATAAAGATCATCCATCCCCCAAAATAAGCACCATACATCCTACCAAAATGTAACTTTCCTCATTTTCCTACCGGTTTGTAGCTCTTTCCCTCATTTATGATTCACTGCTTGTAATACATTCAACCCCCTGAATAATAAAAACAGCCCCGCTGCAAAAAAATAAACCCCTTTAGCCATGCGGCTTTAAGGGCGTCAACTCCCCTTTTTGCAAAAAACTTTTCGGTAAAGCCAAGGGTTTGGCACGCATCTTGCTTGATAAAAGCATAACTATTCAGGGCAACAACGAATCAAGCCTGAATATTTGACGATAAAGGCAACGATAACCTAACTAAGGCACAATAATGAGAAAAGTAGCTATTTACGGAAAGGGTGGCATCGGCAAGTCAACCACAACACAGAACACGGTTGCCGGTCTTGCGGAAATGGGCAAGAAAATCATGGTCATTGGCTGTGACCCGAAAGCTGACTCTACCCGTCTGCTTCTTGGTGGACTGCAGCAGAAAACAGTGCTCGACACACTTCGCGAGGAGGGTGAAGAGGTTGAACTTGAAGATATCATCAAAGGTGGATACAGAAACACCCGCTGTACCGAATCCGGTGGTCCTGAGCCAGGTGTCGGCTGTGCAGGTCGTGGTATCATCACTTCGGTAAACCTTCTCGAACAGCTTGGAGCTTTCGATGATGAATGGGAACTCGACTATGTCTTCTACGATGTTCTCGGTGACGTTGTCTGCGGTGGATTTGCCATGCCGATTCGCGACGGAAAAGCAGAAGAGATCTACATCGTCTGTTCCGGTGAGATGATGGCCATGTACGCAGCGAACAACATCTGTAAAGGTATTCTGAAATATGCTGACGCAGGTGGAGTGAGACTTGGTGGTCTTATCTGCAACAGCCGTAATGTTGACAACGAGCGCCAGATGATTGAAGAGCTTGCGAAGAAAATCGGCACTCAGATGATTCATTTTGTGCCTCGCAACAACTTTGTGCAGCGTGCCGAGATCAATCGCAAAACGGTCATTGAGTATGATCCGACCCACGAACAGGCTGATGAGTACAGGGCTCTTGCAAGGAAAATTGATGAAAACAAGATGTTCGTCATTCCAAAGCCTCTCGAAATTGAAGAGCTGGAAGCACTTCTCATTGAATTTGGTATCGCTAACTAAAAAAAGGAGTAAAGAGAGATGTTAATGATCAGAACAATCGTCAGACCAGAAAAGGTGTATGATGTCATGCAGGGATTGCTTGATGCAGGCTATCCCTCTATCACAAAAATCTCTGTGGTCGGACGCGGTAAACAACGCGGTCTCCGCGTCGGTGACGTGGTCTATGATGAAATCCCGAAAGAGATGTTGTTCACGGTTGTGCCGAATACCGATAAAGATTTTGTTGTACGGGCAATCCTTGATAATGCGAAATCGGGAGCAGAAGGAAAATTTGGTGATGGAAAGATCTTTGTGTCGGCTGTTGAAGAGGTTTATACCATAAGCACCGGCGAACGGGAAACCGATCCGTCGCTCCCAGTAAAGGAGGCTTGAATGAAAGAGATTATTGCAGTCATACGGATCAACAAAGTGAACGCAACCAAAAAGGCGCTTATCGACGCAGGGATTCCGGCTTTTACGGCCACCGGCAGAGTGATGGGGCGCGGCAAGGGACAGGTTCATTACGACATTCTCAGAGGCGCTGAAGCTGGTCATCCCGAAGCAATTGCGCAGCTCGGCAATGCACCAAGGCTGGTTGCAAAGCGTATTGTGACGGTTGTCGTGCCAGATGAGTTATGCAAAACAGCAATCGACACCATTATCCAGACGAACCAGACCGGAAACCCGGGTGATGGCAAGATTTTTGTAACCCCGATTCTTGAAACCATCAGGGTAAGAACAGGTGAAGAGGGCGATGCAGCACTGAACTAACGATCAATATTTAACAGGTGTAAACGGAGAGAGTTCCATGGAGGCGAACATAATTATTCCAGATCCGGCCCAGGTCAGGGAGGAGCTGATACAAAAATACCCGGCCAAGGTGGCCAAAAAACGGGCCAAGTCGATTGTGATCAACGATCCTGAGATCATTCCCGAAGTACAGGCCAACGTGCGTACCGTTCCGGGAATCATCACGCAGCGTGGATGCTCTTATGCCGGCTGTAAAGGTGTGGTGCTTGGGCCAACCCGTGACATTGTCAACATTGTACACGGCCCTATCGGATGCAGTTTTTATGCCTGGTTGACCCGGCGTAACCAGACGAAGCCGGAGACGCTGATGGATGCAAACTACATCCCCTACTGTTTCTCGACTGATATGCAGGAGGAAAACATCGTCTTTGGCGGTGAAAAGAAGCTGAAGATTGCGATTCAGGAGGCTTATGACCTTTTTCATCCAAAATCCATCGCGATCTTCTCGACCTGTCCGGTCGGTCTGATTGGAGATGATGTGCACGCTGCGTCAAGAGAGATGAAGGAGAAATTCGGAGATTGCAACGTTTTCGGTTTCAGTTGCGAAGGGTACAGGGGCGTTAGCCAGTCGGCCGGTCACCACATTGCGAACAACGGTGTTTTCAAGCACATGGTTGGCCGCGACAATACCCCGAGTGAAGGCAAGTTCAAGCTGAACCTGCTTGGTGAATACAACATCGGTGGTGATGCTTTTGAAATTGAACGCATTTTTGAAAAAGTTGGTATTACACTGGTTGCCTCATTCAGCGGTAACTCAACGGTTGCTGCAATTGAGAATTCCCATACGGCAGATCTTAACGTCATTCTCTGCCACCGCTCTATCAATTACATGGGCGACATGATGGAGACGAAGTACGGGATCCCATGGATGAAGGTCAACTTTGTCGGAGCAGAATCAACAGCAAAGTCACTCCGCAAAATTGGCGAATACTTTGGTGATGAGGAGTTGAAAGCACGAATTGAAGCCGTCATTGCTGAAGAGGCTCCAAAAGTGAAAGCGGTAATTGAGGAGATTCTTCCGAGAACCAAAGGGAAAACAGCTATGCTCTTTGTCGGTGGCTCACGTGCTCACCATTACCAGGATCTCTTTGCTGAGCTTGGAATGACAACGGTGGCCGCAGGGTATGAGTTTGCTCACCGTGATGACTATGAAGGACGTGATGTACTGCCGAAGATCAAGGTCGATGCTGACAGCAAAAATATTGAGGAGCTGAAGATAGTCGCCGATCCCGAGCTTTACAATCCGAGAAAAACAGAGGCGGAACTTGAAGCGCTGAAGGAGAAAGGGTTGGAGATTAACGGCTACGAGGGAATGATGAAGCAGATGACCAAAAAGTCGCTGATTGTTGATGACCTGAGCCACTATGAATCAGAAAAGCTGATTGAGATCTACAAGCCGGATATTTTCTGCGCCGGTATCAAAGAGAAGTATGTGGTACAGAAGATGGGAATTCCGTTGAAACAGCTTCACAGCTACGACTACGGCGGCCCTTACACTGGCTTTGAGGGTGCAGTAAACTTCTACAAAGACATTGATCGTATGGTAAACAACCCGGTATGGAAGCTTATCAAGGCGCCATGGGAAACAGCAGGAAACGGGAAAGGTGGAGAACTTGCAGCCAGTTACGTGACACAGTAATGAATGGAAAACGGAGACTATTGAATTATGCTATTACGACACACATCAAAAGAGGTTAAAGTGCGCGAAGGGCTGACGATCAACCCGGCAAAGACCTGCCAGCCGATCGGCGCCATGTATGCCGCACTTGGAATTCACGGCTGTCTGCCTCACAGCCATGGCTCACAAGGGTGTTGCTCCTATCACAGGAGCACCCTGACCCGCCACTACAAAGAGCCTGTTATGGCGGCAACAAGTTCATTCACCGAGGGAGCTTCGGTATTCGGTGGCCAGGCAAACCTTCTTGCCGCCATTGACACTATCTTCGCGGTCTATGATCCAGATATCATCGCGGTGCACTCAACCTGCCTCAGCGAAACTATCGGTGATGACTTGCAGCAGATCACGAAAAAGGCAAGTGATGACGGTAAAATCCCGGAAGGCAAGTATGTGATTTATGCCAGCACACCGAGCTTTGTCGGTTCGCACGTCACCGGCTACTCAAACATGGTTGCTGGCATAGCGACACAATTTGCGGAGTCAACCGGAGTCAAAAAGAACCAGTTCAACATTATTGCCGGATGGATGGAGCCTTCGGATATGCGCGAAATCAAACGACTGGCGAAGGTGATGGGCATCAACATTGTGCTCTTTCCTGACACTTCAGACGTTCTTGATGCACCGCAAACAGGCAAGCATGTTTTTTACCCGAAAGGCGGCACAACGGTGGATGAACTGAAGAGCAGCGGCGACAGCCTTGCTTCACTGGCGCTTGGAAGCATCAGTGCCGAGCCTGCGGCAATATCGCTTGAAAAGAAGTGTAAAGTGCCGTTTGAAACGCTCGACATACCGATCGGCCTTACCGCAACTGACCGCTTTATCATGGCAATCAGCAAAGTTGCCGGAGTAACGGTGCCCGATGAGATTACGGCTGACCGAGGACGACTGGTTGATGTAATGTGCGACATGGAGCAGTATCTGCACGGCAAGAGGGTTGCGCTCTTTGGTGATCCTGATCAGATTTTGCCGCTCACCGAGTTCCTGCTTGACTTGAGCATGAAGCCATTACATATCGTCAGCGGCACACCTGGACAGAAATTTGAGAAGCAGATGCGCCAGCTTCTTGACGAGAGGTCACCGGAAACAAACTTCAAGAGCGGGCTTCAGGCCGATATGTTCCTGCTGCACCAGTGGATGAAGAACGAACCCGTAGACCTTTTGATTGGAAACACGTACGGCAAGTATATGGCCCGTGATGAAGATATTCCATTTATCAGGTTTGGCTTCCCTATCCTCGACCGCATAGGCCACAGCTACTTCCCGAATGTCGGGTACGGCGGCAGCCTGAGACTGCTTGAAAAGATTCTGAATGTCATCATGGATCGCCAGGATCGTGATGCGCTTGAGGAGAAGTTTGAGCTGGTGATGTAAGAAAAAGAGCCAAAACTACGGGGTTCGTTCAACATTTTTCAGCCCCGTAGGGGCGGCATATTGGTAGCGCAGGGTGTAAACTCCGGGAAAGCAGGGTATGAACCCTGGAAAAGGGGAACAGATCCCACAACAATATTTTAAGGGTAAGGCTATGGAACAGATTGGTATTCTTGAGGGAAGAGAGAGGCAGGTTCTGGAGAAGAAAAGTGGCGTAGCTCAAGCTGATATCGCTTGTGATACCTCCAGCCTTTCGGGATCGGTTAGCCAGCGAGCCTGCGTCTTCTGCGGCTCAAGGGTTGTGCTCTATCCCGTAGCCGATGCCATTCATCTGGTTCATGGACCTATCGGATGTGCGGCCTACACCTGGGACATCCGTGGTGCAGTCTCGTCGGGACCTGAGCTTCATCGCTTGAGTTTTTCAACCGACCTGCAGGAGATGGACGTTATTTACGGCGGTGAAAAAAAGCTCTACCATTCGTTGATTGAGCTGATTGAACAGTACAAACCCAAGGCCGCCTTTATCTACTCCACCTGCATTGTCGGCCTTATCGGCGACGATATTGAGGCCGTCTGCAAAAAAGTAGCAAGAGAAACAGGGATTCCGGTGCTTCCAGTCCATTCTGAAGGATTCAAGGGCACCAAAAAAGATGGCTATAAAGCTGCCTGCCATGCTCTGATGAAGCTGATCGGTACAGGATCAACTGAGGATATCAGCAAATACAGTATCAACATTCTCGGTGAGTTCAACCTTGCCGGTGAAGCGTGGATTATAAGACAATACTATGAAAAAATGGGCATTGAGGTGGTCGCGACCCTGACTGGCGACGGACGTATCGACGCTGTCCGACGCGCTCATGGCGCAACGCTCAATGTGGTACAGTGTTCAGGCTCAATGACCTGGCTTGCCAAAGAAATGGAGGAGAAATACGGGATTCCCTACATTCGCGTCTCCTATTTCGGAATTGAAGATATGTCGAAATCGCTCTATGATGTGGCCGTCAAATTTCCTGACAGACCTGATATCATGGAAGCAGCAAAGCGTATTGTCAGTGAAGAGGTAAAAACACTCTACCCTTCATTGCAGAAATTCAAAAAAGCGCTGACAGGCAAAAAGGCGGCCATCTATGTCGGTGGCGCATTCAAGACCTTTTCACTGATCAAGGCGCTGCGTTCAATCGGAATGTCAGTTGTGCTGGCAGGTTCACAGACCGGCAACAAGGACGATTATGCCAGACTCAAGGAGATGTGCGATGAGGGAACAGTGATTGTCGACGATTCCAACCCTGTCGAGCTCTCAAAATTTATTCTTGAAAAAGGGGCCGACCTGCTTATCGGCGGCGTTAAAGAGCGGCCAATCGCCTTCAAGCTTGGTATAGGATTTTGTGATCATAACCATG
This sequence comes from uncultured Chlorobiaceae bacterium, assembly GCA_903887845.1. Taxonomy (GTDB): domain Bacteria; phylum Bacteroidota; class Chlorobiia; order Chlorobiales; family Chlorobiaceae; genus Chlorobium. Next base: position 15,178 of record CAISRC010000142.1, on the reverse strand, counting down.
AGAGGAAGATCCCTCTCGCCGGATTTATCGGCATGTACAATTTTGCACTGGAGGTCTATCAATCGGTCATGAGTCCGGTATGGCAGTTCGCTCCAAGAAAAGGAGGCTCACTATGAAACACGAACACGCAAAAACAGCAACCCAGAACGCTTGCAAACTTTGCAACCCTCTTGGTGCATGCCTCGCCTTCCGGGGAATAGAGAACTGTGTCCCATTCCTGCACGGCTCCCAAGGATGTGCAACCTATATACGGCGTTATCTGATCAGCCATTATAAAGAGCCGATTGATATCGCTTCATCGAACTTCCATGAGGAGACTGCCGTTTTTGGCGGTAGTCATAACCTGAAGATCGGGCTGAAAAACGTCAGCGAGCAGTACAAACCGGAGGTGATCGGGGTAGCAACCACCTGCCTGAGTGAGACCATTGGTGACGATGTGCCGATGATTCTGCGGGAATACAGGAAGGAGTTCAAAAACGGCTCGCCCATGCCGATTCTGATTCATGCGTCAACGCCAAGCTATCAGGGCAGCCATATCGACGGGTTTCATGCGGCTGTCCATGCGGCGGTGAAAACCCTGGCGGTAAAGGGAACTCAGCAGGAGCTGATCAACCTTTTTCCGAACATGGTCTCGCCTGCGGATTTGCGCCACCTTAAAGAGATTTTTGGTGATTTCGGAGTTCCAGTCATGGTTCTGCCAGACTATTCTCAGACAATGGATGGCGGGCCATGGGGCGAATACCATCGCATTCCACCGGGCGGCACTCCGGCAAGCGCAATTACCCTGGCAGGTTCTGCGAAAGCAAGTATTGAGTTCAGCTCAACGCTTGAAGCATCAAAATCGGCGGCAGAATATCTCAAAGAGGCTTTCGGCATACCGACGCATCGACTTTGTTTGCCCATCGGCATCAAGGAGAGCGATAAATTTTTCGACCTGCTTGAAACGCTGACCGGAAAAAAGCTGCCTGAAAAATATGAAGACGAGCGCCGTCGGCTTGTTGACGCCTATGCTGATGGCCATAAATATGTTTTCGAGAAAAAAGTGATCCTTTACGGCGAAGAGGATCTGGTCATCGCCATGACCGTCTTCCTCCGCGAGATCGGTATGGTGCCTGTGCTCTGCGCTTCGGGCGGCAAGAGCGGGCTGATGAAAAAACGGATTGCGGAACTGGTTCCTGACATGGATGAACTCGGCATCAAAGTACGCGAAGGAGTTGACTTCGTCGATATTGAGGATGAGGCGAAAATACTCCAACCCGATTTTCTTATCGGCAACAGCAAAGGGTATACCATGTCAAGAAAAAATAATATCCCGCTGCTCAGACTCGGGTTCCCGATTCACGATCGCTTTGGTGGACAGCGGATGCACCATCTTGGCTACCGTGGTACCCAGGAACTCTTTGACCGAATAGTCAACACCGTTATCGAACAGCGGCAGAATGCTTCATCAATCGGCTACACTTATATGTAAGGGAGGATATCATGACACTTAAACTTGCAAACCACCCCTGTTTTAACGATTCGTCACGACACAAGTTCGGACGCATTCACCTCCCTGTTGCGCCGAAATGCAATATCCAGTGCAACTATTGCAGCCGTAAATTCGACTGCATGAACGAGAACCGGCCCGGCGTTACCAGCAAGGTGCTGTCACCAAAGCAGGCATTGTACTACCTTGATCAGGCGATGATACTCTCTCCCAATATTGCTGTTGTTGGCATTGCCGGTCCTGGAGATCCCTTTGCCAACCCGGAAGAGACCATGGAGACACTTCGGCTTGTTCGGGCGAAATATCCGGAGATGCTGCTCTGCCTCGCAACCAACGGCCTCGAACTGCTCCCGTATATTGATGAGCTCGCCCAGTTGCAGGTCAGCCATGTCACCATCACGATCAATGCCATTGATCCGGCGATAGGTGCCGAGATCTATGCATGGGTACGGTACAACAAAAAAATGTATCGGGGTATCGATGCGGCCAAAGTGCTGATCAAGAACCAGCTTGAGTCGCTGAAACGGCTGAAGGAGGTTGGCGTTACGGCAAAAGTGAACTCGATTATTATCCCGGGCATCAATGATACCCACGTCATTGCCGTCGCTTCGAAGGTGGCTGAGCTGGGGGCGGACATCCTGAACTGTCTCCCCTACTACAACACAAAGGAGACTGTTTTTGAAAATATTGATGAACCTTCTCTGGAGATGGTGACTGAAATCCAGAAGGCGACAAGTGAATTTCTTCCACAGATGAAACACTGCTCACGCTGCAGGGCTGATGCGGTCGGAATCATCGGAGAAATCAACACTGAAGAGATGATGCAAAAGCTTGCTGAGGCTGCGGCTATGCCCAAAAACCCCGAAGAGCTTCGTCCATATATTGCCGTCAGCAGTATTGAAGGGGTACTGATCAACCAGCATCTCGGCGAAGCTGACCGCTTTCTTATTTACAGCATGGATGATTCCGGAGAGTGCATCCTGATTGGCTCAAGAACTGCGCCACCTGCCGGCGGCGGAAAAGAGCGTTGGGAGGCTTTGGCCGCAACCCTCAGCGACTGCCGGGCACTGCTGGTCAATGGCGCGGGCGACTCGCCAAAAAAAGTTCTGAACGCTCACGGCATTGAAGTCCTTGTGCTTGAAGGCGTTATCGAAGAGGCTGTATACGGCATCTTTACCGGACAGGATCTGAAACACCTGATGAAAAGCAGCCAGATCCACGCCTGCGGATCAAGCTGTTCAGGAACCGGCGGAGGATGCGGGTAAGGAGATGATAAGTTGTGAGTTTTGAATCAAGGTTCAAGACTACATCAGGAATAACTAATACTGTTTAAAACAATTAACCGGGAAACAATCATGGATAAACCAAAACATCACATTCTGGTCTGCGCAAGTTTTCGGGCGCAAGGCACACCACAGGGAATCTGCCACAAAAAGGAGTCGCTCAGCCTGATTCCCTACATCGAAAGCGAGCTTTCCGACCGTGGCATGACCGACGTTACCGTCTCGGCAACCGGCTGCCTCAATCTTTGTGAGAAAGGGCCTGTGCTTGTCGTCTACCCCGAAAGCTTCTGGTATGGGGAGATTGACAGCGAAGATAAAATTGATGAAATACTTGACGCTCTCGAAGAGGGTGAGGCGTGTGAAGCACATTTGATAAATTGACAGCTTGCGAAGCCGGATGCCCTGTTGGACGATGCAGGGTATTTGGCAATGGGGAAAAAGCCGCTACCTATAATTGTATTTTATAAAAAAGGCCAAAAAGTAACTATTTCAAAACAATGGTAACACTTTTTCAGCCAAACCCATGATTCAGAATCGTTTTGCAGGCTATGCGTTTCCTGCAGAAAAATATCACCTGAACGTCATCCCGAACAGAGAAATTCACCAGCTTGCCTGCAACAGCCTAACAGAGAGACTTTTGCAAAAAAACATTGCTGATTGCTGCGCGGAACAGCATTGTTGATTCCCGTTTTCGGGATACCGATTACCGGAGAACACAGAATTATATCGGAGAAACCATATCGTTTCAGCAGCAGCGGGTTCACTATATTTGTCCAAAACCAGAAAATATTGCTGACCTTATGGCGGGCTTGATCGCTGCATACAGAACGCTGAAGTCTTCAGACGTTCCGGCTATTGTTCATTCGGCAATTATCTCTTATGGCTTTGTCTTCATGCACCCTTTTGAAGATGGCAACGTCCGCCTGCACCGCTTTCTTATCCATAATATTCTCTCTCAACGAGGCCGCGTTCCAGAGGTACCCATGTTTCCGGTTTCCGCAGCAATGCTGAAAAATCCGGTTTTGTATTCAACCTTTCTTGAAAAATATTCCATCCCATTGCTGCAACTGATTGACTATAATCTGGAATTACACTTGCAGCTCTCGGACGTATCCGCGACAGATCGCCCCACTGGCTCATGTGCAGGGCAATCGAAACATACCTGGATCGCGAAGAAGAAAGAGGAACTGGGATGGTTTGTCTGATTTCTCGAAAGCAGAGGGGGCGAGTAAGTCATCGCTTGCAACATTACCGGCGGTGAAGAACATTCATCACGACCACAGCACGCAGAATTCATTGAATTGGGAATAAACGTGCCAATCAGATTTTTTTTACAACCGGCTTTGCCACTTCTTTGGTTCCTGGGATGTATGAAAAATGCTGTAAATAGTGACTTTATTAGCAGAGTACTCGAAGAAAACAGCATAAGGGAACCGCCTCACTAATGCCCGGCGATACTCATCGTAGACTATAGAGTGAAGGCCAGGCGTACGACAAATTGCCTGAATACAAGCGTCCACACAGCCAAGAAACTCTTCTCCTAAACCAGACCGAAGATCTTCGTACCAATAATAAGCTTCATCGACATCCTGTTGTGCTTCTGGAGCGATTATGAGTTCAGCGGACATAACGGCTTCTCGCCTTGAGTTTTACCTCGGCCCATGAAAGTCCCGAAGCCGGGTTGTTCGTAAAATTAGCTTTTCGCTGAGCCAACTCCTTCTTTTGCCATTCATAAACAGGTACCTGTGACGGGGTCGTCGCCAGATCATCCCAAAGGTCTTCTACCAGTTGAAGCTTCTCTGGTGGACTCAAATCAAACACAGAAACAATATTTGTATTCATTGTTACCTCAGCGGTTCAGAGATTTTAGCTGGTTGATAATCGAATCCACAAGCATACTATGCTTCCATTGCTTGCCTTGTCACAAACACAGCACTTTGAAATTATATCAAAATAATCCAAGACCATCAAAAAAAATGCTCATACTCATCGGGCGCGCCATTATCCAGATATTCAGTAACCCCGGGTTCAGGAATACAGGGCATGATCCCTGGTTGAACCGACTCAGCATCCAGTCCGCCTCTTCCACGATCAATCCAACGATCGCCACACGCGTCTTACATTGCAGATCATAGATACACGCGCACACAACAGACGGTCGCCATACTGAGCCATCGATTGCTTGGTTCCGCGCTGTCCATGGTGTAATGTTAATTTGGCTTTCCACTGCTCATATCATCCTCGTTGATTACCGATTGTTACTGAATCAGGTCTCTTTTTCGTATGAAGATACCTGAATGAAAATATTTTCTGATCGTCAACTTTTTTATGAGATAATATGCTTCCCTATGTTATAAGATGCCTAACGTCCGAGTTCAGCCACATCTTCGCCGGGCGGGCAATGTGTTGGCTGGAACAACTTGTTCGGACGTGGCTTTTTACCCCTAAGATGAACGCTAACTATTGATGCGGCCAACTCTAAGCGAAATTGGCCAATGTAAATCAACCCTGTCGTGTCCAAGGTAGGCGGCCAACTGCTCTCTCAATGCAGGAAGTGGATCATTCCCGGTGGCGACTTTGTATCTCGTAGTCGCTGACCAACTCGAAAAATATCCAATGAGCTGATCCAAGTTCCATGATACTTCTATTTTATAACTTGGGGATTGAATTTCCTGAAAAGGAAAGTCCAAGGATCCGTAGCCAGCTTCAACTATCTTCCTCTCCGGAGGCCAATACGGACCTACTGTTTCATCATAATACTTATTACAAACATTCTTTACCTCAAGATTCCCAATCTCAAAGACTCCATAACTCCACACCGCAATAAGTCCGTTGTACTTTCCGACGCGACGTACTTCCTGCCAGAAGCTACGTAAGTCAAACCAGTGTAGTGCTTGGGCAACAGTAATCAAATCAACTGAATTGCCTTCCAGGCCACTGTCTTCAGCATGCGCAACTCGCCATTCGATATTAGGGCGATGAGCTGCACAATTAAGCTGGGATCTACTCAGATCAGATCCTACGACCTGTTTGAATCTGGTGGCCAAGTATAAAGTTGCTTGGCCGCTGCCACAGGCGCAGTCCCAAGCAGTGTCGGTAGATGCAGCTTTTGCAGCCAACCAATCAAACAACTTCTCTGGGTAAGTCGGACGATACTTTACGTAATCGCTCGATTGTGTAGAAAAATGGTCGTGACTCATTTTGATTCTCTGCACTTTTACCGAACAATAATTAGCTGGATCCACCTATACTGCGAATTTTTGAGTTGCAGTACATATAAGACGTCATTTTCAAAACCACACAAATAGCTCTAACCGTTTTTTATAAATAAGTTAAAACTGTTATTGCTTTTTATTTCAGCGTTTTATATGGATCGGCATAAAAACGATGCTTACAATCCGTCAACATCCCTTTTTACTCCATAACCACCCATTTTATAACTTGCGTATAAGCCATTGTAGCACTTATATCTTTGTGCTCCAAAAATCAGATCGTCGTTACTGAACTGTGCACATGGACTCCATCCCGGAAGGAAAAAATAGGACGATGGCAAGGCTGAGCCTGGCTATGCCGACATTTCGGGCCAGTTCAACCGGTTCGCCAATGGTTGCAAGTAATTTATCAATTGCCCTGATCTCTTCTGTGCAGATATATTCAACCTTGCGCATTTCATCGTCACGCCCTTTCCAACGGGCAGGAGCAAGACGCTCTCTGAAGCATTTTTCTGCCCAGAAGAAGAGAGCAACCTTTTCCCCGCTATGGCATTTACGGAGTTTGGCGATGGCGAGCACAATGTCCTGGATTTGCTTTCCTGCACGTTTCAAACCATGGAAACGTGCAATCCTTCTGTCAAGCGGAAACTGACCGGAATGATACACCATACCTTGACTGGCTGACCGTTCTGAATTGCAGGAGAATAGGTCGATTCAAGCACTGATTGCAGCGCGACACGGTCAAAAGCGGTACACTCCTCAGGAAAACGCTTCACAACAACGGCCTTGACGGGATGACCATCCGCGCCGATAAGCACCTTGACCAACACCTTTCCTGTAATACCGGCAAGCCTCGCTGGCTCAGGGTAGGCCGGTTTTTTCTGTTCAAGGAATGCAGGCATTTTTTCGCAGGCGCCAAATATTGCCCCGTCATCCCCCAAACCTTCGATACCCGAAGATTCACTACGGCCACTTCCTGAACCGGAACCAGCGCCGACACCTGCAAGAGCGCCCTGAGCTTGCTGATTCTGGAGATCCTGTTTGATCTCACTCTGCGTTGCGTAAGGGTGTGCAAGAGGTGCCTGATCCTCACTGACCATCGCGACTTTTCCTGCGTTGGACGACACCGGAGGGCGAGTCACAGGAGAAGCTGCAACGGATGCAGATAACGAGGGTGGGGGTGGAGCAAGCTGCACCATGGCGGTAACCAATTCGTATGAATCACCAAGGGCCTTGCCAGACGATCTGCGTCCGGCAGAGGCAACATCATCCCAATTGAAGGTGACAAACCAGAAAAGCAGAAGAAGCGCTATCGAGAACAGGACTCCGCTCCCGAGATAATGGTGCATCTGACGACGCAGGACAAGGTTGCCGTAATCCAGTTGACGTAAACGGTCGGTATCAAGAAACTCATCTTCAGACAAGAACGAGAACAATGTCGGACAAAAAATCTCCCTGCGAGGGTTGTTCCATACCCTGGAAAGCTGAACAGACTTCTTCACTGCCGTTACAACTCCTCAAGCATTTCTCCACTTCTGAGACGTGTACGAAGCGCGAGAAACTTGTTGTCAATCTCTTCAAGCTTGATCAGATTCTCTTTTTCCCTGCTCGTTGTCGTGACGATCTTTTGAATCCCGCCATTTTTGATGATGAGCCGCCGCTCCGCCATCAGGGCAAGAATGGGATCGTGGGTTGCCATCAGCACAATTTTTTCCTTTCTGACAAGAAGTGAAAGGGCCTTCTTGCGATCAATCCCTGCATTTTCAATTTCATCAATCAACACAACAGGTGACGATGAAAGAAAGGCTGTATCGGCAATCATCAGCGCGCGTGATTGCCCGCCGGAGAGCGCGGTCACCGGGGTTTGTGCGGTAAATGGTTCCCCGGCAAGAAGATTGGCCTGTGCAATAATGTCGGCAACAAGCGTGTCGATAGCAGTGATCATCCGGCTTTCGGCGTGCATAAAGACAAACTCCTCTACGGTGGTATCCATCACAAAGTTCATGTTCTGCGACAACTGGGCAACCAGCTTGTACTCAAGAGAAAAACGGAGTTCCGGGTCGGGCTTCTGGCCATTGACGCGGATCGTCCTCCCCGTTGGCGTATCGTTCTGCGCCATCCATTCGATATCGGCAAGCAGACGGCTTTTCCCTGAACCGGTCGGCCCCACAATACTTGTGACAGAACCTCGCAGCAGCGTCAGCTCAATCTCTTCAGGATGACCGTTTTTATCGTGCCCGCCGATAATGGTAATTTCTGACACCGTGGGTGCCTCAGCGATTTCGGAAAGGGTGATGCGCTGTAAAAAGCCATCAAGATTTTCAAGCAACTTCTCACGGTCAATCCCCATATCTTCGTAATGCTCTTCAGCCAAACCTTCAAGCGTCTCTCCAAGTGTTGCATGAAGGTCGTTGAAGGTAATGCCGTAATCGCTGAAAAATTCAGTGAGTGGAGGAAATTCAGCGGTCAGATACCCAATTTTCTTTTCAAGTATTTCAGTCATGGTTGCTCCTGCTTGATTTTGATTCTTTTGACGTTTCCGAGCTGATGCTCCATACCGATTTTTGTCTCACCAAGGCAGTAGGAGCAGAGCGCAGCAGGCATGGAAAAGCGCAATATTCCTCCATCAAGGGTTTCCGTTTCGGGTGCCTGCAGAAACAGCGAGGTCAGTTCGCTTGCCCCCTGGCCGGTAATTCCGTTGACGTGCATGATTTTGGCTTTGGCGTTTGCACGTCGAACCTGAAAAGCAAAGACTTCACGCTCCGCCTGCGACACAATATCGCCCTTGGTGATGACGACGATATCGGCAAACTTGAGCATCGGACCGATCTTTTTTGGTGTGGTAACGCCCATCAGGTTGTCGATAACGCAGACCGCAAGAACACCTTTAATATGAGGCGAACAGCGGTTACATAATCCGGCGCTTTCCGAGACCAGCAGATCGAGATTGAGGGAGATGCCCCACTTCAGGCACTCCTCGATGTTACTGACAAAATAGTGGTCGGGACAGAGATTGCCGGAAAGACCGGTCTGCACGGGAATACCAAGTGAGCGAAACAGCGCATCGTCATCCGTTGCAAGGCAGTCGTATTTCACCGCTCCGGCACGTAACCCGGAGCTCTTGAGCGATTTGATGACATTGACAAGAACTGCGGTTTTTCCAGAGGACGGAGGGCCGGATATGGTGACAAGTTTCATTGTTTTAATCACATCAGATTTGAAAAGCATCGGCACGAAGCCCTTGTTTCAGTTCACTGTCGAGCATGGCGGTCAGCTCTTCATAGTCGTTGTTCAACAGATAATCCCATGACGGAAAACTGAAGGGCGCTTGCCAGTTGACATCTTCGGCAAAAGAGAAGTCGCCACGTTTCAAGGCGTGCCGTATAATATCGCTGTAGAAAAAATTGACAATCGGCTGACACTCCTCCATTCGTGAGGTTTTGACAAACATCAGCATCGGTGCCAGAACCGGGCCATCCTCAAACTCAAGAATTGCCCCGCGCTTGCGAGAGGGCATCTGTACTGTCGCGGCATTAGGCAGAAGATTGAAGGGCGTTCGACGTGGTTCAGAGGAGTCAAGACGCTTGAGAATTTCTGCAAAATGCCAGACATTGCGGATATTGCGCGCGAAATCTGTCGCAGCGCCACTGCCAAGCTGCTCTTTGAGAATCATCAGAAGAGTGGCAATACTCGCCTTGCCATTATAGCCATGCACCGTAATAAGATCCGTGAATCGTGGATCAACCAGATCGCGCCACCGGCGAGGATACGGCTCGACCGGATTGAGCGATAAATCAAGCACAATGCTCCAGTAACCGATCCCGAAAATCCCGATATTGTGCTCCGTGGCCAGCTTCCGAAAACTCTCCGGCATCACCTTCATTGCTGCCGGACTGGTGATTCCGGTATAAATGCCGGTATCAATAAAGCTCTTTTTGAACCGTTTGGAGAGCACCGTATGCAACCCTGAAGCAACCAGCACTTCAGGAAGATCATCCTCTGTCTGCGCAGCTTTCAGCTCGCCCTCAATGCCTTTTGAATTACCATCATGCAGCATTGGCGAATAAAGCGGAACAGCGTGCGATGCGTTGTAAAGTTCGGCAAATTCACCAATTGCCATTTTTGCAACAACCTTGAGCGGACAAGGCATGTTGCTATAGAGATTGATGGCCCCCTTCTGAAGCAGAGGCACACCATTTTCTGTTGTTTTTGCATGGAGTGGCGGCGCTCCACACACCGCAAGTACGCCGCCGCCGTTCTCCATCATCGGTAATGGTTTCAGCATAATGATCTGGATTTAGTGATTTTTTGATGCTGAATTTTTCAGCAGTTGAGGGTTGGGATGAAGTACTTCGGCAAGCTCGGCATCAGTCAGTTGGTGGTGATAGAAAATGTCGAAATACTCTCGGGTAATCTTGTTCAGGTCGTAGTGAAAGATGCCGGGATAGAGCAGCTCCGCTGTCCAGATGGCTCCCATGATTCGATTGGTCGCCGGCGGACGGTCGAACCATCCGAACGGCTGAAACGGGATCTGATACAGCTTGTTTTGCTTGACTGCCCGCGTTTGTATCCAGAGGTGATCGCTCCGGATAGCCTGCATTGTGGTCATTGAAGAGCCCATTCCTGTCCAGACCAGCACGACATCGGGATTCCACAGCAAAAGCTGCTCCATTGAGACGGCGCTCATGCCCTGACCGGCTGACACGGCCACCTGCGCGACGTTGATGGCGCCGACAACATCGAGAATCTGGCTATGGAATGAACCCGAAGGATCAGTATTGAGCCCACGCTCCCCTTCTGCGTAATAGACCCGAACCCGCTGCTTCTCAGGTATCTGTTTCGCCTTGATGGCAATCATGTCAAAATAGGTATGGAGAAAACCTCTCATCCGGTTTGTCTGCTCCTGACGGTCAAGAAGCTCGCCAAGCACCTTGAAGGTCTGGTCATACTTGCCTATATCCAGAGGTACCATAAAGACCGGAATACCGGTTTTCTTGCTGAGCCTCTCTGCCTCATCCATTGTTTTTGGATTGATAGTGAAACTGGAGATGATGATATCGGGCTTGAGCCTGATGATCTCCTCTACGGAACCATCAACCCAGGGCAATTGCAGATACGAGCTTTTCAGGTAACGCGTGGTGTTCTCCGTCATCCACAACGAGCGGCTCACCAGCATATCGGGAGCGATGGCATACATCAGCACCGTGCCGGGCTTGTTCACATAAATGTGCCCGATAACAGAAAGCACAACCATTTTCCGTCCGGCCATATCGGTCACTTCTCGAGTGGGGTATGGCCGCTTCCTCTGAGTCGCGCTATACGCTGACAGGAGTGTCACAAAAAGCGCCAGCACAACCAGAATGCTTGACCGCATCATCCTCGTCCTGTACCTGTTCATGGAAGTATTGTTGATTTTTTGAATATGATCCACAGACCAGCTTCTCCTCGCTCCACAATTCCCTCAATACCAAGCTTCTGCAGCATGGCTTCAAAGTGGCCTGGTGGATTTTTCGCCAGTCGCTCTTTGCGCTCTTTATCCCATCTCAGATCGTTCGCTTTTTCCGCGAGGATTTCCTGCAACAGCTCGGCTGTTCCAAAACCACCACCGATATAGCCCCAGCCGCCAGGCCGAAGCACGCGGTACACTTCCGAAATGCCCTGTTGCTGATCCTCCCAGAAGAAGATTGAGCCCCGGCTGACGACAAGATCGACGGAGTTATCGTCAAACGGCAGCTTTTCAGCCGCTCCCTGCACAGCCGATACTCGCTCATCAACTCCATGCTCCCGGCTGTTTTCCTTCGCCAGGGCAACACACTCGAGAGTAACATCACACACCGTTACGTCGAGAGCGCTTGCTTTTGCAAGTTCAACGGCTAACATCCCGGGCCCTCCACCAAGGTCGATGCAATGCCCTGAGGTAATTCCGGTACGCTCCAGAATCTGCCGGGCAATAACCGGGTAGATTTTTTTAAACTGGCCTTTCATCACCTTTTCATTGAACTCAGCCGCATTAAAGGTGTATCTCTCTTTTTCCTGTTTCATAGTATGTTGTAAGGTTAAACGGTTCAACATGTTGTAGAGACAACGCATGCGTTGTCTCTACAATTCAACATCCATCATTCATCATCATCCAAAACCACCTCGTCAGGGCGTATAGCAATACGCCCTGACGCCAAAAATCCAGTTAATCCTAATTCAGACAAATATGGATTCTTCACTTTGTTCCGCAATAGACAATGCTGTTTCTTAAAACGCCATGCTCAATTCCAGGCCAAGCGTGCGTCCTCTATCGGGATAATAGCCGGTGACATAACGGGTTGCGTAATGGACGTCTCCGAGATTACGCCCATAGAGTGTGGCCGTCAGCCTGTAACCTGAGAAGGGAAATGTCCGCATGATATTGGCATCGACCGTGGTATACCCTCCAAGATCTGCATTCTGGATCCCGACCGGACTTGCCGACGTCAGCCAGGAACTGACCTGTTTGACCGAGATATTTGCCCGATACTTCTCCCATGCATGGCTGAGCAGCGCAGTAAAGAAATCCTCCGGCGTCGAGACTCCGACACCATCAGTGGTTACCCCGTTTGTTGTGGTGCTGTTGGTGGTTAAATGTGTCCACGAAAAGCTGTATGACGTGCTTTGCTGAATATCACCCTTAACAGCAAGCTCAATGCCTCGGCGCAACACGTCAGCTTCGGTGTACCAATAGTAGGTTTCGCCATTGACTGTATAGAATTGCAAGGCGTTATTTGCACCGAGAAGTACAGATTTTTGATTGTCAATTGTGTAATCAAACCACGTCAGCGTCGGCTTGAAAGAGCTTGCCGGAGCAGCTTCAAGTGCAAGTTCAACACGCTCCTGTTTTTCAGCATGAAGTGGCGCACCTGTTTTTGTTTTCATCGTGAAATCACTTGGTGTACCTTCATCACCATGAAAATAGCGGGCATTCAAGGCCAACATTTCATGAATCTTCCAGCGAGCGCCAAGTGCAAAAACTTGTGCCGGTGCCATAGCAATATCATGGTTTGCAAGTGGTTGAGCTGCCACCGTACTCGATACATCACTATGGGTAAGGTCACGACGATAACCACCATCAAGCGTTAAGGCTCCATCAAACAGTTTTTGCTCAACACTACCCGACCATCCATGAACCGTGGTGTCAAAATTGTTATAGGGATTGCTCAGGTTTGGACCAAAACCATTACTGTTGTTTATTTGCCCGCCAAGCTGCACGAACGTATTGCCAAATTGTGCATTATGGCGAAGGCTATAGCCACTCGATTCTTCGGTATAGTTTCTCAGTGATACCGTAGCATTAGCAAAACTTTCATTATGCTCATCCTGTTCATACCGCGTTTTAAAGAGCGACAATATCGTCACCTGATTGTGACTCCAGGTCATGGTCGCCGTGGATGAAAGCACTGAAGTGGCAAGCGGGTCATAATACCATTTATCTGGAGCCAATGCGCCTGTGTAGGTGACACCTCGCTGCATTTCCAGCCTGCCGGTATCGGCATAACCGGTAACAGCAACACTTAACTTGCCGACCGTTGCGCCAGCATTGATCATGCCTGATTGCCCATTCTGCCCATCAAACCAGGTGTCGTTACTGGAACGATCGTAGGCGGCGACACCTCCAGCCAGGTAACCACTCATCGACGAGGCAGCGCTGCCAAAACGGCTGCCCACATAGAGATTTTCGCCTGTAGCAAATGGCAGTGACCCTGATTTTTCGGTATAGGCAGAAACCATACCTTCAGTTTTTTGGGGATGTTTGGTGCGAATCACCACAAATCCGGTATTAACGCCCGAGGTCGTACCCCACTGACCGGGTGTCCGTGTTGGGCCAAGAGCAAGAGAGGTTGCACCGCGAACAATCTGAATCTCCTCAATATCCGAGAGAGGGATTTTCTGTAAAATGCGACCGAACGACGACGGAAGAATCGCACCGTCGAGGATGTAGGTCATTTGCCCGCCGCCACGCTGGTCAAGAGAAAAGGGACTTCTTCTGCCCTGATAGGTCAGGTTCATACCGGCGGCTTTATTCAACAGGTCAAACACATCTTTTGGCGCATACGCCTCGATCTCTTTTCGGGTGAAAAACTCTGTACCAAAACCGGCGCTTGACTCAACTCGCCAGGGGTTGGTGATGCTTTTTGGATCAAGATCATCACGCTTCGATACCGATGGCGCAGTGACGTTGATGCCGTCAAGAACCACAGGTTCTGCACTGGCGATGTTGGCACTCTGTATAACCAGAAGCGTCGTGATAAACGACAGGGAACGTTTCATTATTGACGGTGACATATCCTGTTATTGTTTGTGTTGAGAAAAAATATCAGTAGCCGGCTCCATAACCGGAGCGCATACTTTTCGTGAACAGATACCGTTATGCGGGGTATCGAACACCTGCACCTCAACGCCGTATATTTGCCTGAGCGTATCAGGAGTAAGCGTTGTGTCAGGCTTGCCGCAGCAGAACAACGCGCCTTGATCAATCACAACGACTTTTGAACCAATCATGAAGGCGTGGTCGGGCGTATGAGTGGCCATCAGAATGCCCACCGACTGTTTGCGAAGCTCCCCGATTTTGCGGATAATGCGCACCTGATTGCCGTAATCGAGGTTTGAGGTCGGCTCGTCGAGAATGATGAATCGCGCCTCCTGCGTCAGGGCACGGGCAATAATCACCATCTGCCGTTCCCCACCGCTCAGCTCAGAAAATGCTCTCTCAGCGAGATGAGTGATCTTGAGCAGTTCAAGACAACTGTCGGCAATATCCCGATCTTTTTTGCCCGGAGAAGCAAAAAGATCGAGATGCACCGTTCGTCCAAAGAGCACAACATCGCGTACCGTGTAGGGAAATGGCGAGTGGTGAAGTTGTGGCACATAAGCCACCAGTCGGGCAAAATCTTTCGGTGAAAAACGTGAAATATCGGTTCCGCCAATGGTAATCAATCCGGCAAGAGGCTTGATAAAACCAAGAATGGTTTTGAACAGCGTTGTCTTCCCCACGCCGTTCGGCCCAAGCAGGCAGACAATCTCACCCGTCTGAATCGTCAGGCTGACATCGCGCAAAACCACCCGCCCACTGTAGCCCAAATCGGTATGGCTGAGATCCAGCGATATGTTGCTCTCCATTACCATGACTTTTGGGATGATTTTTTCAGGAACCAGATAAAAAATGGCGC
>CAISRC010000141.1 GCA_903887845.1 uncultured Chlorobiaceae bacterium | reverse complement strand
TTTTATCCGGCTTATGGTCTCAATCAGCAACATTTCAAAAGGTTCAATTATCCGTTTTAAGGGCGAACCCCACAGTATCGAGAGTCTTATGCACCGTACTCCCGGTAACCTGAGGGCGTTTTACCAGGCAAACATGAGAAATCTTAAATCCGGCAGGAATGTTGAATACCGCTTCAGTGCCACCGAATCTGTTGATGTCATCGTCACTGAACGAAAACAGTATCAATATCTTTATCGGGACGGCAGTGACTTTGTCATGATGGACAACGATACCTTCGAGCAGATCAACGTTCCCGAACTCTTGCTTGGCTCCTCATCCCGTTTTGTCAAGGACGGCATCACGGTAACAATAGTTTTCTCAGATGACGGTTCAATTCTTGGAGTTGAACTTCCTACCTTTGTTGAAGTAGAGGTAACTGAAACCAGCCCGGCATTGAAGGACGACAGGGCAACCAGCGGAACAAAACCTGCAATTGTTGAAACCGGAGCAGAAGTGAACGTTCCCATGTTTATACAGACTGGAAGCATTATCCGTGTCGATACCCGCACTGGTGATTATATTGAAAGAGTAAAAAAGTAACTATCTTAAAAAGGTTTTTCGGGACGCGTGTGTTTATAACTTATAAGTAACAAAATATCATGAACCTTAGCGAAATCAAACAGCTTATTGACATTGTCAATAGCTCAGATCTTCAGGAAACCATCATTGAGGAGGGAAACTTTAAAATTATCCTGAGGCGCTCTTTGGCCGCAGCAGCTCCCCAACTCTTTTCTGCACAAGCAGCACCTGCCTTACAGGCAACTCTCCAGGCCGCAGCACCAGCACCAGCAGAGCCAGAACCTGTATCTGACCTTATCGAGTCACGGTCACCTATTGTTGGCACTTTCTATCATGCCTCTTCACCGGATTCACCACCATTTGTTGCAGTCAATGACATTGTAAAGAAAGGTGATGTGCTTTGTATTATCGAAGCCATGAAGCTGATGAACGAAATTGAAGCTGAGGTCTCTGGTACAATTGTTGAAATTCTTGTTGAAAACGGACAAGCGGTCGAATATGATCAGCCACTGTTCCGGATTAAACCATAATCATTCATCACAAAAAGCCTTGTTCAAGAAAATACTTGTTGCAAATCGCGGCGAAATTGCTTTGCGTATTATGCAAACCTGCCGTGAAATGGGGATCAGTACCGTCGCTGTTTATTCTACAGTTGACGCTGAGTCTATCCATGTCAAATACGCCGATGAAGCTGTCTGTATAGGACCGGCTTTGTCTCGAGAAAGTTATCTCAATATTCCACGCATTATTGCTGCAGCACAGGTGACCAATGCCGATGCTATCCATCCCGGATACGGGTTTCTTGCCGAAAACGCTGATTTCGCGGAAGTTTGCGAATCAGCCAACATCAAGTTTATCGGACCTACAGCAAGAATGATCAACCAGATGGGCGACAAAAATACCGCCAAAGCAACCATGATCACTGCAGGAGTACCGGTTGTTCCTGGAAGCCCGGGGTTGGTCACTGATCTGAAACAGGCAGTTGAAACTGCCAAAAAAACTGGTTACCCGGTTATCATCAAACCAACTGCAGGTGGCGGAGGAAAGGGCATGCGGGTGGTCACTGAAGAGAGCCAGCTTGAAAAAGCGCTGAACACCGCGCGTAGTGAAGCTGAGCAGGCTTTCGGCAACAGCGGCTGCTATATCGAGAAGTATCTTGAAAATCCTCGACATGTTGAAATTCAGATTCTCTCTGACCAGCACGGCAATACCATCCACCTTGGTGAGCGCGATTGCACCGTCCAGAGACGTCACCAGAAACTTATTGAAGAGACCCCGTCACCTGTTGTTGATGAGGCATTGAGAAAAAAAATGGGTGATGCCGCTGTTGCTGCAGCCAGTGCGATCAACTATGAAGGTGCTGGTACTATCGAGTTTCTTCTCGACAAGCACAAGGACTTTTACTTCATGGAGATGAATACGCGTATCCAGGTTGAGCATCCCGTGACCGAAGAGCGCTACGATGTTGATCTCGTCAAGGAACAGATTCTCATTGCAAGCGGAGAGTCCATTGGAGATCGAACGTTTAGCCCAAAAGGGCACTCCATTGAATGCCGCATTAATGCAGAGGATCCAGAACACATGTTCCGTCCTTCACCAGGAAAGCTTCAGGTATTTCACACACCTGGAGGTCATGGTGTCAGAGTAGACTCACATGCTTATGCTAGCTACGTGGTGCCATCTAACTATGATTCGATGATTGCCAAGCTCATCGTTACAGCACAAACCAGAGATGAAGCCATAGCAAGGATGTCACGCGCCCTGGATGAATTCATAGTTGTTGGCGTAAAGACCACGATTCCTTTCCATAAGCAGGTGATGCATTCTCCGGTTTTTCAAAGCGGAGAGTTTGATACCAGTTTTCTGGAAACGTTCAGATTCGAAAAGAAGTAAAAAAAAAGGGAGATGCGAATCTCCCTTTTTTTTAGTCCTTTCCTGATCTTGCCAGGATAATACTAACGCTCATTGGCAAAACCCTCTCGGGTTTCAACAATCACCTCTTCACTCCCTTCTCTGGCAGCCGCCTCCTGACCATCACCAGTAAGTTTTATTGCCTTGTATCTCTTCAGTCCTGTCCCCGCAGGAATCAGCTTGCCGACAATGACATTTTCTTTAAGACCGGCAAGATAGTCAACCTTTCCTGCAACGGCAGCATCAGTCAATACCTTAGTGGTTTCCTGGAACGATGCCGCAGAGATCACACTCTCAGTCTGAAGAGCCGCGCTTGTAATACCAAGCAGCACAGGGTGAGAGGTTGCCTGAAGGGCTGGCTCAAAAGCAATCATATTTTTCGTGTTCTTGCGCAGCTCGCGATTCAGCTTGGTAATGTCACGGATTTTGTGGAGCTGATTCTCCTGAATCCTTGCCGGAGCATCACCTTTTTCGGTAATGCGCACCTTTTCGGCAATCCCTTTATTCGACTCAACAAAGGCACTCCGGTCAATAAGGTCGCCAGGAAGCAGATCAGTGTCACCCGGCTCTTCAACCCGGACTTTCTGAAGCATCTGACGCACAATAACCTCAAGATGCTTGTCATTAATCTCAACACCGGCATTAATCTGATACACTTTCTGAATCTCGTTCACCAGGTACTGCTGCACAGCATTGGGTCCCTGAATACGAAGAATGTCCTGCGGCGATACAGCACCGTCAGTCAGCGGATCGCCTGCTTTGACTTCGTCGCCCTCATTGGCCAGCACATGCTTTCCGACCTGCACATAATAGATCTTCTCTTCGCCAAAGTCATTTTTAACCTTGATCTCTTTACTGCTCCTGCGCTGTGAACCAAAACTGACATAGCCGTCAATTTCAGTCACAATTGCCGGATCAGTCGGAATACGCGCTTCAAACAGTTCAGTAACCTTGGGCAAACCAGCGGTAATGTCACCACCGACTCGGTCGAGGTTTCTTGGAACCTTGGCCATGATATCGCCAGGGTTGACCTTCTGTCCGTCTTCAACATAAAGATTTGACTTGATCGGCACTGGATAGGTTTTTCTCACCTCACCACTTGCATCAATAATCATCAATCTCGGCTCCCTGGTCTCTGTAGCTCTCAGTTTAGTGCGCCAGTTAATAATGGTATGCTGCGAAAAACCAGTCTGGGGATCAACCTCTTCCTTGTAAGTTACCCCTTTTTCGATATCGGCAAATTTTATGAACCCCGGTATCTCGGCAATAATCTGTGTACTGTTGGGCTCACTGCTGAACATCACCTGATCTTTCTTTACAAGAGAACCGTTCTTGCAATGAAGATGCGCACCATGCGGAACGATATAGCGTTTCAGAATTTTCCCCGACTCAGGATCCGCAATATTGATTTTACCATTTTTCTGTATAACGATGATCCTGAGATCGGCCACGCCATCCTCATTGATGGCGGTATGTTCTACAGTTTTGATATCTTCAAACTGAACCTGACCATCATAAAATGCCTTGGTCTCTGTTTCGGAAATTCCTCCCTGAGCTGTTCCTCCCTGGTGGAATGTCCGAAGCGTAAGCTGAGTTCCCGGTTCTCCGATAGACTGAGCGGCAATAACACCAACCGCTTCGCCAATTTCAACGAGTTCATGCACCGAAAGGTTTGTGCCATAGCATTTGGAGCAAATACCGATTTTAGACTCACAGGTCAGCACCGAACGGATCTCGGCCTCTTCAACTCCTACCGTCTCCTGAATCAGTTCTGCAAGCTCTTCAGTGATAATTTCTCCCGATGTAACAACCACCTTATTGTTGATGGTATCGTAAATATCTCGAGCAGCTACACGTCCCTTGATTTTTTCACGGAACTTGATCTGGCCGCTGGTTTCCTCCTCAATGTTACGATGAACATAGAGTCCTCGAGTCGTTCCGCAGTCATCAATAGTGACAATGACATCCTGGGCAACATCGTGGAGCCTTCTTGTGAGGTAACCGGCATCAGCCGTTTTCAGCGAGGTATCAGAAAGACCCTTACGGGCACCATGCGTTGAAATGAAATACTCAAGCACGGTAAGCCCCTCCTTGAGATTCGATATAATAGGGTTTTCAATAATTTCTCCAGGCTGTCCCGACATGGACTTCTGGGGACGGGCAATAAGACCTCTCATACCGGTCAACTGACGCACCTGCTCCCTGGAACCACGGGCTCCGGAATCAAGCATCATATAGAGCGGATTGAAACCGTCCCGATCTTTTTTCAGCTTCTGATATGACTCTTCGGCCACAATATTTGATGTTTTCTGCCAGACATCAACAATCTGGTTGTACCGTTCATTATCGGTCAGCGTACCACGGTTGTATTCCTTGACAACCTTGGTGCTGTCCCGCTGAGCATTCTTGATATGCTTGACCTTGGTTTCAGGCACAATAGCATCAGAAAGCCCAACTGAAAGACCGCCTTTCATGGCATAATGGAATCCGACCTCCTTGATGTTGTCAAGAAATTTTGCGGTTTCAACATTACCAACCTCGCTGCTCAGTCGTCCAATAAGCTCTTTGGCTACTTTTTTATCAATAACACGGTTAATAAAACCGATTTTGTCGGGCACATGCTGGTTGAAAATAACCCGGCCAACAGTCGTAAGCAGAATAGTTTTCTTTTCAATCTGTGATTTGAGCCATAGAGACTTTTCCGATTTTGGATCGACCAGAGTGTCAAGGACTCGCAGTGAATCAAATTTCTGGTCAATCTCTCCATCATACTGCACAAAAATCTGTGCATGCAAACCAACGCGCTCTTCATTGTAGGCGATAAGCACATCTTCACTGCTGTAAAATATCTGGCCCTCTCCACGATCTCCAGAACGCGACTTGGTCAGATAATACATGCCGAGTACCATGTCCTGTGAAGGAACTGTAACCGGTTTGCCTGACTGAGGCAGAATAAGATTATGAGACGACAGCATAAGCAGCGATGCTTCGAGCTGCGCTTCCTGCGACAGAGGAATGTGAACGGCCATCTGATCACCATCAAAGTCAGCATTGAACGCTGTACAGACAAGAGGATGGATTTGAATCGCCTTGCCTTCTACAAGAAGAGGCTGGAATGCCTGAATACCAAGACGATGCAGGGTCGGCGCCCTGTTCAGTAGAACCGGTCTGCCGTCAATAACTTTTTCAAGCACATCCCAGACAACAGGATCCTTTCTGTCAATAAGTTTTTTAGCTGATTTGACGGATTTTGCAATACCACGATCCACCAGGCGGCGAATCACAAATGGCTGAAAAAGCTCAATAGCCATGCTTTTCGGCAAACCACACTCATGCAGTTTCAATTCAGGACCAACAACGATCACCGAACGACCCGAATAATCAACTCTCTTTCCTAACAAATTCTGACGGAAGCGGCCCTGTTTACCTTTCAATGCATCTGAAAGCGACTTCAGCGGCCTGTTTGACTCGCCTGTCTTCACCGCATTAGCTTTACGGGAATTATCAAACAATGCATCAACCGCTTCTTGAAGCATTCTCTTTTCATTTCGGAGAATAACCTCAGGGGCTCGAATATCGATAAGTTTTTTCAGGCGGTTGTTCCGGATGATGACCCTGCGGTAGAGATCATTAAGATCCGACGTGGCAAACCTGCCTCCTTCAAGAGGAACAAGGGGACGAAGTTCCGGAGGAATAACCGGGACAACTTCCATTACCATATACTCGGGTTTATTTCCCTCGTAAACGTAGGGTTCAGGAAGCTCATCCTCAGGAAAAAGTCCCTGAGGCTTTTTGCGGGTCTTTTTGTGCGGCTCATAACTTTTTCTGAAAGCCTCGACAACTTTAAGTCTTTTCAGCGCATCAGCTCTTTTCTGCTCTGAATTGCTCTCCTTCAGTACCTTGCGCAAATGTATCGCTGATTCATCCAGATTAATATTCTTGAGCAGCATGTGGATGGCTTCTCCACCCATTTTGGCTACAAACTTGTCCGGATCTGAATCCTCAAGGTCCTGATTATCTTCATACTCCGTGATGATCTGGAAATACTGCTCCTCAGTCAGACGATCGAGTTTCTTGATGCCCTGTTTTTCTCCCGGTTCACCGGGATTGATGACAACATAAACTTCATAATAGATGATCCTTTCAAGCTCTTTGGTCGAAAGATCAAGCAGTGCACCAATCTTGCTGGGAACTGAACGGAAAAACCAGGTATGCACAACCGGAACAGCCAGGGAAATATGACCCATACGCTCCCTGCGGACACTTTTGGTTGTAACCTCAACGCCGCAGCGATCGCAGATAATTCCTTTATAGCGGACACGTTTATATTTTCCGCAATAGCACTCCCAGTCCTTTGTTGGCCCGAATATTTTTTCGCACATCAAACCATCACGTTCAGGTTTGAAGGTGCGGTAGTTGATCGTCTCCGGCTTCAGCACCTCACCCCTTGAATGGGCAAGAATACTTTCGGGTGATGCAATGCTAAACTTTATTCTTGAAAATTCACCTTTTAAGGGTGATGCTCCCTGTGAAAAAATCATAGTCAATATTCCTTGTTAAACGACTCTTGTTAACGTCCGTTAATGATGTACACGCTAATTACCACATTACTAAGGAACCTTGTCGTCAATACGAATCTCAAGACCTAAACCCTGCAGCTCCCTTACAAGCACATTAAAGGATTCTGGTATACCTGGCTCCGGAAGGTTCTGACCTTTAACAATCGCCTCATAGGTTTTGTTCCGCCCTATCACATCATCCGATTTAACCGTCAGCATTTCCCGGAGAATATTGGATGCGCCATAAGCTTCCAGCGCCCAAACCTCCATTTCACCAAACCTCTGACCACCAAACTGGGCCTTACCTCCAAGCGGCTGCTGGGTAATAAGTGAGTAAGGACCCGTGGAACGGGCATGAATCTTGTCATCAACCAGATGACTCAGCTTGAGCATGTAGATATAACCAATGGTCACTTCGTCATCAAACCGTTCACCAGTACGACCATCAAAAAGACTCACTTTGCCATGTGCCGGAAGACCTGCTCTTTCGAGTTCATGCTGAACTTCCTGATACGTAGCACCATTGAAAATAGGTGTCTTGAACTTGACTCCTAACGTCTTTGCCGCCCAGCCAAGCGATGTTTCATAGAGCTGGCCAATATTCATGCGGCTTGGCACACCCAGAGGATTAAGAACAATATCAACCGGGGTACCATCTTCCATGAAGGGCATATCCTCAATCGGGAGAATTTTCCCGACGACACCCTTGTTACCATGCCGGCCAGCCATTTTGTCACCGACCTGAATTTTTCTTTTCTGGGCAATATAAACCTTCGCTAACTCCTCAATACCAGGAGGAAGCTCATCGCCAACATTGATCTTGTATTTTTCGTTGTCACGCTCATCGGACAAATCTTTCAGCATGAAACGAAACTCCTTGACAAGACGAATAACATTATCATTAACCTTGTCAGAATCTGTCAAGCCTTTTGAAAAATCAATCGACTCCAGGAACGGCATAACACTGAATTTCGCGAGCACGCTGTCATCATAGAGAGAACCTTCCGCCACAAGCTGCTTGCCTTTATCACTATATATCCCCTCCGAGATCTTGCCCTCAAGAAGCTGCATTATCCATTTGGCAAACCGTTTCCGCAGATCATACTCTTTAGCGTCAAATTTCCGGTCAACGAGCTCAATCTTCTCCTTGACATCGAGGCCGACCTTTTTCTTGCGACTGAAAAGCTTTGTCTTGATGACAATCCCCTTCATTCCAGCCGGCACATGCATTGACGCATCCTTGACATCGCTTGATTTGTCACCGAAAATTGCCCTGAGCAGCTTTTCTTCGGGGGTTGGATCACTTTCTCCTTTCGGAGTTATTTTTCCGACAAGAATATCCCGCTCCTTGACTTCTGCCCCATTTCGCACGATACCATTCTCATCGAGGTTTCTAAGCGCTTCATCACTGACATTATAAATATCACGCGTAAACTGCTCTTCACCTCGTTTGGTATCACGAACATTCGCCTCAAATTCGTGAATATGAATCGAGGTAAAAACGTCGTCATAGACGAGCCGTTCACTTAAAATAATAGCATCTTCAAAATTATAGCCACGCCATGGCATGAAGGCTACCAATACGTTTTTGCCAAGCGCCAGTTCTCCGTTATCTGTCGATGAACTGTCGGCAAGCACTGCACCTTTTTCAACACGCTGGCCAATCTGCACAAGAGGTTTCTGTGAAATACAGGTATCCTGGTTTGAACGCTTGAACTTGATCAGCTTGTAGGTTTTCACTCCTTCATCTGGGTCAAGCATTGATAGCCGCACATCGTTGTCGGTATCAATATCGTAGCGAATAGTAATATATTCTGCCGTAACGTCTTCAAGCACTCCGGATGCTTCTGCTAAAATAACTGAACGAGAGTCCCTCGCAACCTTTGCCTCCATGCCGGTACCAACAACAGGTGCTTCTGAGGTCAAAAGCGGAACTGCCTGGCGTTGCATGTTGGCGCCCATAAGTGCACGGTTACCGTCATCGTGCTCAAGAAAGGGAATAAGTGCTGCGGCCGCACTGACAATTTGCACAGGAGAGACGTCCATAAAATTAACATCCTCTGCCGCAACAACCGGATAGTCCCCTTTGGTTCTGGCCTGAACGGTCTCAAGTACTATTTTATTGTTCTCGTCAAGAGGTACACTGACCGGTACAGTAATCTTGTTCTCCTCGTCTTCAGCCGAAAGCATTATAACGTTGTCAGTAACCTGTCCCTTTTCAACAACCCGGTAAGGGGTTTGTATAAAGCCTTTATCATTGATCTCCGCATAGACAGACAACGAAGAAATAAGACCGATATTCGGACCTTCCGGTGTTTCGATCGGGCACAATCTTCCATAGTGCGTATAGTGAACATCTCGAACCTCAAAACCCGCACGTTCTCTGGTAAGACCACCTGGTCCAAGAGCAGAAACCCTTCTCTTGTTGGTCATTTCAGCAAGAGGGTTGGTTTGATCCATGAACTGCGAGAGCTGGCTTGTCGCAAAAAAGCTTGATACAACGCTTGATACCGTACGCGCGTTAATCAGATCCGCAGGAGCGATTTTATCAGAATCTCTGGAGTTGAGTTTTTCGCGAACATTCTTGCCCATTCTGGCAAGTCCAATAACAAACTGTGCTGCAAGCTGTTCCCCGACCGAACGTACTCGACGATTTGCCAAATGATCAACATCATCGACATCAGCAAGCCCATTTGCCAGTTTGATAAGATAATAGATGACAGAAATAATATCATAATGCGTCAGCACCAGAATATCTTCACCCGTGGGCTCATCAGAAAACGACTGTATAGTCTGAAGAATTTTCTCGTAAATGGAATCGGAAAGCTGTTTCAGCTCGGGTTTTCCTGCAAGGTAAGCATTCAGATCATCAAACTCTTTACTGAGCTTTTTCTGGATCCTGTAGCGGCCAACCTCGCCGAGATCATATTTTTTCTGGTTGAAAAAGGTTCTCTCAAGGAAACTCCTTGCCGCATCAATATCGGGCGCCTCATTGGCCCTCAGCTCTTCATAGACTATTTCGAGCGCCTCTTCCTCAGTCGCAGAGTTGTCATTGAGAATAGTGTTGATAATGATGGATTTATCCACTCCTTTGTCCCCGCCGGAAAAGGTCTTCATTACCTTAACGCTTTTGTAGCCAGCGGCCAGAATCTGCTCAAAAATATCTTCAGTTATCGCTGTCCTGGCACTGACCACCTCACCGGTCTGCATATCAACAATATCTGAAGCAAGATACTGCCCGACAAGCTGCTCCTTTTTACTGGATTTAAGAGGAATCTCTTCAACAAGATCAAAAAGAGCAAGAATATCCTCGTCTCTTGCAAATCCAATGGCGCGCAGAAGCGCACTGACCAGAAAATTCTTTTTCTGATCGATGTACACAAAAATCTGGTTATTGATATCGGTCTGAAACTCAATCCATGAGCCTCTGGTCGGAACTATTTTGGCCGAATACATTTTTTTGCCATTCGGATGGACGGCTTCACTGAAAACCACACCGGGAGAGCGGTGAAGCTGAGCTACCACTACCCTTTCGGCACCATTGACAATAAAAGTGCCTCGATCCGTCATGTAAGGTATCCTGCCAAGATAAACTTCCTGCTGAATGGTCTCCTTCCAGTCAGTCTCATCAGCCTCATCCTTATAGGAAAGCTTTAACTTGACTTTCAGGGAAACATCATAAGTCAGGCCCCTTTCAATACAATCCTCGACAGTATATTTTGGCTTATCAAAACCATAAGAAATATACTCAAGCAGATAGAGACCTCTTGTATCTGTAATAGGGAACGCTCCGCGAAGAACCCGTTCGAGGCCCTGGTCCTTCCTTTTGGCAAGAGGTACGCTATCCTGTATAAAATTATGAAATGAATCTAATTGAACTTTTAATAAGTCGGGAGGCTCTATAATACTTTGGATTTTAGAAAAGTCAATACAGGGTGTTGTTGTTGCATCGGCCACTTTCACATGCACCTCACTTTTATCAATTGCATGAATTACTTACAGGTTAAGTCATCACAAATATCGGCATAGGTTAACCGGAAAACAAAAAACGCCCGGTTAAACCACAATCGTATCATTACAGGAATTACAATCAAAACTGTTCTTATACAAACAGACAAAGCTCCGTCTCATATCGAAACGGAGCTTGCTTAAGTAATGACTTCTTTTCAAAGATCACTTCACCTCTACTGATGCACCTGCGTCCTTCAGTTCCTTGGCAATCTTTTCTGCTTCGTCCTTGGAAATAGCTTCTTTTACTGTTTTCGGAGCGCCATCCACAAGATCCTTTGCCTCTTTCAGACCAAGACCTGTGATAGCACGAACAGCCTTGATAACGTTTATTTTGCTTTCGCCTGCGGCTGTAAGCACTACGTCAAACTCAGTCTGCTCTTCCGCTACAGGTGCATCACCGACAGCAACTGCTGCAACGCCGGCAACTGCTACAGGAGCTGCGCTGACACCAAATTTTTCTTCCAGGGCCTTCACCAGCGCTGAAGCTTCTGTAAGAGTCAACTTACCAATTTCCTCTACAAGTGTTTCGATAGACATTATTCCCCTCTCTTGTTTAATTTAAAATGTATAGTAATCTCTTGAGTGCGTAATAGTTTTTATAATTTACTGCTTCTGCCTGGCAATCTGGTCAAGAGCACAGACAAGGTTTCTCATTACTGCATTAACCACCATCGGAACAGAGCTGATCACATTGTTGATCACACCGGCAGCACGACCGATATTATCCTTCTTGCTAAGCATCTCTGAAAGTAATGGAAGCTGATCAGGACCAAAAACCACACCATCTATTGCCGCCATCTTGAATTTCAGCGCTTCATTGGTTTTGCTGAACTTCCTGATAACCTTCGCAGGAGCGACCGGATCGTCAAAGCCAAATGCTACTGCTGTCGTGCTTTTAAGTCCCGGGGCAAGCTTGTCCGCACCTGCAAGATCTTTCAAAGCCTTTTTAATCAGAGTGTTTTTTACAACACGGTACTCAACACCAGCTTTCCTGAACTCGTTGCGAAGCTCCGACATTTTAGCAACACTCAACCCCTGAAATTCCGTCAGATATATGCCCTGTGACCTGTTGATCTTTTCAGCGACTTCCTGAACGATCTGCTCTTTTGTATTTCGCTTCATCGTATAAACCGTTTTTATTAGGCGACAAATTTTTCCATTTTAACCTTCACGCTCGGGGACATCGTGCTTGAAAGCGCAATACCCTGCACATACTGACCCTTGGCTGCCGAAGGCTTCAGACGAACAACCTCCTTAAGGAAGCTTGCAATATTGGCTACCAACTGATCAGGCTGAAACGAAACCTTGCCGACAGGGGCATGAACATTTCCTGCTTTATCAACCCTGAACTCGATTTTACCAGCCTTGACCTCCTTGACTGCCTTGGCCACATCCATCGTCACTGTTCCTGACTTTGGATTCGGCATCAAGCCGCGAGGTCCAAGAATCTTTGCTACCTTACCCAACTGACCCATGACATCGGGAGTTGCAATAATAACATCAACACCTGTCCACCCTTCCTGGATTTTTTCGATGTACTCCTCAAAACCCACCATATCAGCGCCCGCTTCCCTTGCTTCATCAGCTTTGGCTTCCTTGCAGACAACCAGCACAGAAACAGTTTTGCCTGTACCATGCGGAAGCATGACCGTGCCACGAACAACCTGATCCGCATGACGGGGATCAACGCCAAGCTTAACGGCAATATCAACGGTTGCATCGAACTTCGATACTGTAATCTCCCTGATCTTCTCAACTGCATCAACCAGATCGTACTCACGAAAACGCTCGATCTTCAATGCCGCATCTCTGTATTTTTTTCCAGCCATTATTTTTTCTTGTCAAAGTGGTTAAATAAAGCGGCTTTTCAGCCTCCCACAGCCTTTAAACATAAATAAAGCTATTCTCAGCCCTCAATTACAATGCCCATACTTCTGGCAGTCCCCCTGATCATCTCTTCAGCCCCCTTACTGTCGAAAGCATTGAGATCCGGTCTTTTCAGCTCAGCGATCTTCCGGATCTGCTCACTTGTAACAGAACCAACCTTATTGCGATTTGGCTCACCTGAGCCTTTCTTCAAATTCGCTTCCTTCAGGAGAAGAACAGCCGCTGGAGGGGTTTTGGTGATAAACGTGAAAGACTTGTCTGAGTAAACCGTAATAACTACCGGAATAATCATCCCCGCTTCACTCTGGGTTTTTGCATTGAACTGCTTGCAAAACTCCATAATATTGACACCTTTCTGTCCAAGAGCGGGACCTACGGGAGGAGCAGGGTTTGCTGCACCAGCCGGGATCTGAAGCTTGATAAAACCGATTACCTTTTTTGCCATAAACTATTTCAATTCAGAAGCTTAATCCACTTAAGCATCTATTATTGGGAAACTGACTTAACCTGTGAAAAATCAAGCTCTGTCGGTGTACCACGACCAAAAAAGCTTATCATAACTTTTACCTTCATTCTTTCTGTGCACACCTCATGAACAACGCCTGTCAACGAACTGAAGGGGCCGTCAATCACTTTGACTGAATCGCCAAGCCTGAACGGAGCCTCAACAACTGAACGATGCTCAATATCCCTCTCCGGCTCCAGAATTTTCTCTACCTCGTCCGGCCTGAGCGGGGTTGGAACATCATCAACACCAAGAAAACCAATAACTGAAGGAATGTCAAGAATCAGATTCCTGGTCTGCTTGTCAAGCACAGCCTCAATAAGCACATAGCCCGGAAAAGCGTTTTTGGTTAAACTTCTTTTTTTACCATTCTTCACTTCCACAAACCGCTCATAAGGAACATAAATCTGCAATATCTTGTCGCCAAGACCACAGCGAACAACATCTGACTCAATCGCCTCTTTAACCTTGCGCTCATGGCCTGAATAAATCCTGAGTGCATACCAGCGTGCAACCGGAACACCCTGAACATCAACATCCTTTTTTCTTGCGCTCATCAATTCAACCTTAACACTGTTATCTTACAATAACTTTCCCATAACAAAATTTATAACCCAATCGACAATAAACGTAAACAAGGCCAGAATACCTGAAACCGTCAACACAACAATCGTCAAATCCTTGATCTCTTCTTGAGTAGGCCAGATAACCTTACGCATCTCAATTATGACATCACGATAATACTGACCTGCTTTGCCTATATATTTATTCATAAAACAAGTGCGGAATAAACAACAGTGAAAATTTCTTCTGCGTGCACGTCAGGAGGGAATCGAACCCCCAACCTGCGGTTTTGGAGACCGCTGCTCTACCAATTAAGCTACTGACGTATACTATACTGATCAATACCTCCAAAACATGAGCTGATGATCGGATTCGAACCGATGACCTCTTCCTTACCAAGGAAGTGCTCTACCGACTGAGCTACATCAGCCTGACACAAAAAACCGTGGGTAGGGGAGGATTCGAACCTCCGAAGACAGAGTCGACAGATTTACAGTCTGTTGCGTTTAACCACTTCGCTACCTACCCATAACATTCAGAGCTGGTGATGGGACTCGAACCCGCAACCTGCTGATTACAAATCAGCTGCTCTACCAATTGAGCTACACCAGCAGCTCACTCAAAAAACAGGGCTGGTAATATAATGAGAGGTTTTCAAAATGCAAAAGAAAAAAGATTATTTCGTGTAATCATCTTTTACCGCCGCAAAAAAACCGGCAAGACGAATCGTAGTTTTTCTCGAAACAGCTCTTTGTGAAAAAGCCAGAACCGTATCGATCAACGTTGGGAATACCCGTATACTATTTTTTTTCAACCCTTTAATTACGGCTTTGACAACCACTTCGATTCCTGAAATCGGCAATCGAATGTTCGCCGCTTTATGACCGGCACGTCCCAAAAAACCAGTATCCACAAAACCCGGGCAGACGGCAAAGACTTTGATTCCTTTGCCCTTCAACTCCACATAAAGCGCCTCGGTAAGCGTCAAAACAAATGACTTTGTTGCCGAATACAGGCCAAGACCAGGAACCCCCTGAAGACCGCCAACAGAAGCAACATTGATGATGATCCCTTTTTTCCTTTCAACCATATCGAACAAAAATAGACGGGTAAGCTTGACCATAGCCATCATATTGACCATCATAATCTCATGGAGCTTCCCAAGAGGCAGATCATTAAAATCGCCCGCACAGGACAATCCCGCATTATTGACAAGAACATCAACCATTACCTTCTGTCTGTGACAGAATTCATAAACCCTGGCAGGGCTTTCTGCATCACTCAGGTCTTCAACACAGATTTCTACTTCAATTCCCCAGTCTTGCCGAAGCTGCTGTGCCAGAGAATGCAATTTATCGGCTGAACGGGCTACGAGAACAAGATTATGACCTCTCCCGGCAAATTCACGTGCAACAGCTTCACCAATCCCCATGGATGCGCCGGTTATTAACGTAAACATCATAGTGGATCAACCCATTTCCCCTGCTCTCTGATGAGAGATATCAGTCTTTCTACAGCTTCCTGCTCTGAAATATTCTCTTCTACGCACTCCTTGCCGACATAAAGACTAATGCGATTCTTTCCGGCACCAACGTAGCCGAAATCAGCATCGGCCATCTCACCGGGACCGTTAACGATACAGCCCATGATTCCTATTTTCAACCCTTTGAGGTGGGCCGTCCTCTGTTTGATTGCCGCCACAGCCCTCTCCAGTTCAAAGTAGGTTCTTCCGCAACCGGGACAAGAGATAAATTCAGTTTTCGACATTCTGATTCTTGCACCCTGAAGAATATTGAACGCCAGATTGACCTCATCATCAGGAGATAAAGCAGTATTAAGTGAGAGCATATCACCGATACCATCACAGAAAAGCGTCCCTGTCTGTACTGAACTATTGATAATAGTTTCAAGTCGATCAGAAGCATCTCCTTTGAAACGAACAAGAAGTGGATAATTCAGAGAGCTGCTTTTAAACGCCTGCACGAGCCTCCGATAGACAAAAACAACATGATCTGAGCGTACTGAAAAAAGAAGTCGATGCGCATTGTGCCTGTAGAGCTTTTCTGCAAGATGAACAAGTACCTTTGCAGGAACAGAGTATCCTGACTTTTCATGAAGAAAACATAACTCAACAACGGCAAGTCGATCATTGTTGATAAGCTGCAACAATTCGTTTTCAAACCGCTCACCCTCAATAATATCAAACCTTACCTTCGACACCTTATTAAGCAAACAACCAAAGAGTGACAAATCGCTTGTCGATGCCACAACAAGTGGCCTCTCCTCCCCCAGCCTTCCAAACAGTTCGTCCAGTGCATCAAGATCAGCCGCACTGTTGACACGAACGGAGGCAAACTCGGAACGGATGGCATCCAGTGACTTTTTTGGAGCGAGCCTTTGCTGCATTTCTTCAAAAACAGCATCAGGATCGGAAAGCGAAGCATGCACCTCGGTTTCCACTCGCGGCACATTATCTCCTCCGATCACCATACCTGCCTGCGTAATCTGGCTCGAAGACCTTCGTTGATAACTGAACGGACTGAACGGCGGCAATTCATGAGTCAAAAGCGTATGATTTCCCTGCTTGTTTCGACTTTCTATAACATGCTTCAGAGGAATATGCCCCCTGTCACCATTGACTAAATGGAACTCATTATACTTCTTCACAATAGCGAAACCAACAGGTACTTCATTCACAGGATCTTCAGTCAGGGAAACCCTGATAGTATCTCCAAGTCCATCTTCAAGAAGTGCCCCAATACCCATGGCCGACTTGACGCGACCCTCATCGCCATCTCCTGCCTCAGTTACCCCAAGATGAAGCGGATAAGCATAACGAAGCTCAGCATCAGCCTCCTGTACAAGAAGCCTGTATGCCTCAATCATTACGCGAACATTTGAGGATTTCATCGAAAAGAGAATATCATAATAACCAGCCTCCTCACAGAACCTTGCAAATTCCAGTGCAGCTTCAACCATACCTTCCGGAGAGTTCCCGTAACGGCTGACAATCCTGTCAGACAAAGAGCCATGATTTGTTCCTATTCTCATGGAAACCCCATATTGGCGGGCTTTTTCTACCAGAGGAGTAAATTCCTGGCGAACATGTTCAATTTCTTTGAGGTACTCATCTTCCGTATACTCGTTGGTTGAAAATTTGGGGGTGGTGGCGTAGTTGCCCGGATTTATACGGATATTTTCAACAAATTCAACAGCCTTGAGTGCGGCGCGGGCAGAAAAATGAATATCCGCAACCAGTGGAGTATCAATTCCGTCAAGGCGCAGCAGCTTTCTGATATTTCCAAGATTTTCAGCATCCTTCTCTGTAGGTACCGTAAGCCGGATAATTTCACATCCTGCGTCGTAAAGTCTCCGGCACTGTTCAACCGTTGCTACAGTATCCATCGTATGGGTGTTGGTCATAGACTCTACCCTGATAGGCTGATATCCACCAAGAGCTATGGTTCCAAAAACGACTTCACGGGTAAAACGACGGCGATACTGATACATTAGCTTGTAAGGAAGTGTGATGGAAAACTATTTCTCCCTGATAATGAAGAGAGTTTCTCCCGGTTTGCGGAAATTATACCTCTCCCGCGCAGCTTTTTCAATGCTGTCAGGATCACGGGCATGCTGGATACGCTGCTCGTTATCAATGATCTTTTTTTGCTCAACTTTCTGTCTGTCAAGAAGCATAATGTGATCAGCCTCCATGCGGATTCGTTTCACAAGTCCAAAATCATCGAAAAGAATCCAGAAGATGAAATAAACAACTGCAACCAAAAAAAGAATTTTTTTAGGGTTTGCATGAATATACTCCCAGATTGTATCAAGATTTTTTTTCACGTTTCTAAACACTTTTGTTTGCAGAATACTGCAAGAGTAACAACAGAGGAGAAACGCAAAAGGAACCCTTTCAAGACAAAAAAGGGTTCCCTGCAGAATTCCTTATACCCTGAAAGCTTTCTTTCCCGGGTAATGAGCCTGATCGCCAAGCTCCTCTTCAATACGGAGTAATTCATTGTATTTTGCCATACGGTCGGAACGCGACAAACTGCCTGTCTTGATCTGTCCGGCATTTGTTGCAACCGCAATCTGGGCAATTGTGCTGTCCTCAGTTTCACCACTGCGATGACTGATGACCGACGTGTAACCATTAGTTTTGGCAAGGTCAATTGCCTGGAGTGTTTCGGTCAGGGTGCCAATCTGATTGACCTTGATCAGGATGGAGTTCGCTACACCCTTTTCAATACCATCAGCAAGTCTTTTGCTGTTGGTGACAAAGAGATCATCACCGACAAGCTGTACTCTTGAACCGATTTTGTCCGTCAACAGCTTCCATCCTTCCCAGTCATCTTCAGCCATTCCATCCTCAATTGAGATAATCGGATAGTTGGTCGCCCACTTTTCCCAGTATTCAGCCATCTCAAGAGAGGTGAGTTCCTGTTTTGAAGACTTCTTGAACACATAACGTTTCTTTGCAGAATCGTAGAACTCAGAGCTCGCAGGGTCAAGGGCTATCATTACCTGGGCATCGCCCAGCCCACCCTTGTCAGTCGGTGAACCTGCTTTATAACCAGCTTTGCCGATGGCCTCAATAACAAGTTCAATTGCTTCTTCATTTGAGCGCAAATTCGGAGCAAAACCACCTTCATCACCGACAGCAGTGCTTAACCCCTTGCTTTTCAAAAGAGCCTTGAGTGCATGAAAAATTTCAGCGCCACAACGAAGTGCATCTGAAAAAGTGTCAAATCCAGCTGGCATAATCATGAATTCCTGAAAATCAACGGTATTGTCGGCATGGGCTCCGCCATTAAGCACATTCATCATCGGAACAGGAAGGGTGTTTGCCATTGTGCCACCGATATAACGATAGAGAGGAAGACCGGTATACTCTGCTCCAGCCTTGGCACAGGCCATCGAAACACCAAGAAGGGCATTTGCTCCAAGCCTTGACTTATTCGGCGTTCCGTCAAGAGCAAGTAATGCCTCGTCGATTTCCTCCTGTTCAGTAACGATCATACCCGTCAAAGCATCATTGATGACGGTATTGACATTTTCTACCGCCTGGAGCACCCCTTTTCCAAGATAGACACTCGCATCACCATCTCTTAGCTCCACAGCTTCATGAACCCCTGTCGAAGCCCCGCTTGGTACTGCTGCACGTCCAAATGAATTTTCAGTGTACACATCAACTTCGACCGTTGGATTTCCCCTTGAATCAAGGATCTGACGGGCGTGAATTTTCCTGATAATAGGCATAACAAAATATTTAGGGTTGTTACATGCTATTTTATGCGAAATGGCATTTCAAGGTCTTTTTTGATAAAATAGATAGTCGAAAATATATCTTTTTTTCTGAACCTTTTCATTGTCACCGGAACAGCAAAACTGACTTTTTTTTGTTTATTATTTGTTGAGCTGTTTTCCTGCAATGCAAACCACAGCCCACTATTTCGTTATTAGTCAAAAAAGGAGTCATGCTATGCAAGCCGTACAACCGGATCAACTGCGAAACATTGTCATTACAGGCCATGCCGGAAGCGGCAAGACCATACTCGCCGAGTCACTTGCCCTGACTATGGGTATTATTAACCGACTCGGCAGTATTGAAGAAGGCAATACTCTCTCCGATTACTCTGCCGATGAAATTGAAAGAAAACACAGCCTTAACACAAGCCTTATCAACGGCTTCTGGAACGACCGCAAAATCAATATTATCGATACTCCCGGTTTGCTTGACTTTCACGGTGATGTCAAGTCGGCAATGCGGGTTGCCGACACTGTCCTGATCACCGTCAATTCTGCAGCAGGTGTCGAGGTCGGAACTGACACAATCTGGGAGTATACCAAAGAGTACTACAAGCCTACCATGTTTGTGTTAACCAAACTTGATGCCGACCGAGCCAATTTCAAAACTTCCATACAGGGACTTCAGGATCATTTCGGACATCTTGTTACACCGATACAATTTCCTGTTGATGAAGGCCTTGGCCACCATACTCTTATTGACGTCCTGTTGATGAAACTGCTTGAGTTCAGCCCTGACAAACCTGGACAAATGACTGTTTCTGACATTCCTGATCTTTACCTGCAACATGCAGAAGATCTTCATCAACAACTTGTTGAAGCCGTTGCTGAAACAGATGAAGAGCTGATGAACAAGTTTTTTGAAATTGGATCCCTGACAGAAGAAGAGTTAAGGAGCGGAATCAAATCAGCGCTGGTTACCCGAACTTTTTTCCCTGTTTTCTGCACATCCCCACTGCATTTGATCGGATCAGAAAGGCTGCTGAACGCAATCGTGAACATCTGTCCCTCGCCAATTGAGCGCGGCCCTGAACATGCACTCTGTACAGTCGATGAAACAAAACGAATGATTCAGCCAAACCCCGAAGGAGAGACCATTGCCTTTATTTTCAAGACAATGTCTGAACCTCGTGTAGGTGAAATCTCCTACCTGAGAGTTTATTCAGGGCATATCGAAACAGGTCACGAGCTAATTGATGTCCAGACTGGCCAACTTGAAAAACTTGGCCAGGTTTACACTATTGTCGGACAAAAGAAAAGTCCCGTTGACAAGTTGCTTGCCGGTGATATCGGAATGGTTGTGAAGCTGAAAGATGCCCATACTAATGATACGCTTGCCGACAAAGGAACAAGCTGTCGGATAAGTCCAATTATTTTCCCATTACCAGTCCTTGCTACCGCTATTATTCCAGTCACCCAGGGTGACGAAGAAAAAATCTCAGCCGGCTTGCATCATCTGCATGAAGAAGATCCAAGCTTTTCTATTAATCACGACGTTGAGTTCAACCAGACCATTCTCAGAACACTTGGAGAAACTCATCTGGATACCATTATCAGCCGACTGCAGGCAAAGTTCAACGTCAAGGTTGATATTGCACCCATTAAAATTCCCTATCGCGAAACGATACGTATCCCCTCTTCAGCACAGGGAAAGTACAAAAAACAGTCCGGTGGAAAAGGCCAATATGGCGATGTCTGGGTAAAGCTTGAGCCTCTTGCTCGCGATACCGGATTTGAATTTGCAAGCGAGGTTGTTGGTGGCGTTGTACCGACAAGATACCTTCCTGCTGTTGAAAAAGGACTTCGTGAAGCTATAACCAATGGGATTATGGCTGGTTATCCTGTTGTTGATCTGAAAGCCATTGCCTTTGACGGCTCTTATCACCCTGTCGACAGTTCTGAATTTGCCTTTAAAATTGCTGCAAGTATGGCTTTTAAAAGTGCTTTTGACAAAGCAAAACCTTTTCTCCTTGAACCGATTTACGCACTGAATGTCTATGCGCCGGAACAGTACACAGGAGAGATAGTCGGTGATATTTCAAGTAAACGTGGAAAAATTATTGGCATGGATTCCGATGTACGGATGCAAATAATTCATGCTCTTATCCCACAGTCATCTCTGACAACCTTCCATCATGCATTGACGAGACTGACCCAAAGCAGAGCTCGGTACACATACAGTTTCAGCCATTACGAGGAGGCTCCGCCAGATATTGCGCAGCAGATCATTGCAGAAAAGAGGTCTTGATTACTCCTGTTTATTACCATAAAAAGCCACGTT
This sequence comes from uncultured Chlorobiaceae bacterium, assembly GCA_903887845.1. Classification (GTDB taxonomy): domain Bacteria; phylum Bacteroidota; class Chlorobiia; order Chlorobiales; family Chlorobiaceae; genus Chlorobium. Next base: position 6,106 of record CAISRC010000141.1, on the reverse strand, counting down.
CAGCGGGGGCTTTTTATGGTAATATCCCTCATTCTTATAGAAATAAAGAAACCAACACTAAATGCCGCATTAAAAATATTTACTGCACAGAACTGCACTACCAGGCAATAAGACATTGGTATTCACCTGCATCTGACTTTACAGCAATCCGATAATTGACTTTATTTTAAGCCACCAGACAATCCAGACCGCTTCTCTGATATTCTTTCTGCTCATTTTCGATTTACCAACAGAACGATCAACAAAAACAATTGGAATTTCTGTAATAGAAAAGCCTTTTTTCCAAACTCTGAAATTCATCTCAATCTGAAATGAATATCCCTGAGAATTTATCCTGTCAAAATTGAGCGCACGCAAAACCTCTGCGCTAAAGCATTTAAAACCGCTTGTCGGATCTGCAACAGGCATACCTGTAACAAGACGAGTATAAATGCTGGCCATTTTTGAAAGAATTAATCTGCCAAGAGGCCAGTTAACCACATTAACCGTATTATTCATATAACGAGATCCAATAACCAGGTGAGAACTGCACATGGCATCCATAAAGCGTTGTATCACAACGGGATCATGAGAATAATCGGCATCCATCTCTATAATATACCGATAACCCTTCTGCAAAGCATAACCGAAACCAGCAATATAAGCAGTACCAAGTCCCAGCTTTTGTGACCGCATCATTAGATAAAGCCCCCTTGTCATCAACTGCATTGAACGAACAATATCAGCAGTACCGTCTGAGGAATTGTCATCAATAACGAGAATATCAAGGGTCAAAGGATAGCGATCTGCAAGTTCACTCAGCAGCCTGCCAATATTTTCAGCTTCATTGAACGTAGGAATAATGACAAGTGCCAAACCTGGAGGTACTGTTTTCTGACCTGGCAAGACGGAAGGGTACTTTAGAGCCACATGCTTTGGTTCCAACATATAATATTGAGTATCTATAAAAAAACAAAGCATTGCCTGTTCCCGGCAATGCTTTGTTGAAACTCTTGATCATACACTGTCTTATTAATTCGCCTCTCTATGAAATCTGTGCAGAAATCTCAGATCAAAATCAAGTCGTTCAGGCGGAGTGTAGGTAAAATCAAGAACTTCTCCATCAGGGCGAACTTCAATAAGTGCTCCTGAAGGACATTCATCTGAAGAAAAACAGGCTGAACAGGAAATACATGCATCCTGATCAATATAACATCTGAAACCACCTTCTTGTACATCACCGTAAAATTTGTAGCCGATAGCATTGACTTTTGGTGGACACGTATCAAGACACATACCACAACCGACACAAAGATTTTCGATAATAAAATAATGGGATTTCGCTCTCGGTGCTGCTTTTTTCAAGGCCGGTTTAGCTTCATCTGCTGCTGACGCTTGTTTAGCATCAGAAATAGTTGCCTCTGCTGCAGATTTAGCAACAGGAGCCCCCTTTGGCGCTGGCTTTGAACCGGCAGGTTTTACCCCTGGAGCTGGCTTTGCACCTCCTGCAGGTTTCGGTGCTGCCTTTGGTGCAGCTTTTTGCACAGGAAATGCAGACTCCTGTGGCAAACCACATCGTCCAAGATTAACATTAAGCGATTCCAACCGAAGCTTTCCCTTCTTGTCCTGAGCTATCTCCTTCGGCTTTGGCTTTCCCTCCTTTGCCACAGGAACCGTAGCCCCTGATCCTGCGGGTGGCTGCTTCGGCACCGCTGGCGTAACCTTTGCGGCAGGGACTGACGATATATCTGGTTTTTGTACAGGATCGGCCATAAAAACCCTCCTCTTTAATTACATGATAAACTTTAATATCAAAGGTCTTGCCGGGAATGCATCAAATATGCACACCCGGCAAGAGTAGTTTCAAGCAATCAACTTAATCAGATAGTCAACAACCTGCGTCAGCATAACCTGACCAGATACCGCTGCATCACCCACCTGAGGAGGCAACGGAGTGTCCGTCTGATAGAAGCCATTCCCAATGAAAAGAAAGACCAGCATAAACACACCACTGAAATAGAGGAATGTACCCGCCATCTTCGAGTCTGATATTGTCAGCACAGGAAAGCGGAACGAAACATCCCTGTTGAGAAATTTCTTTCCAAGCCAGCGGATTGTTCTTGTCTGAATATCAGCACCTTCAAGACGTGATCCGCGATCTTCAAACCATACAGCAAAGCTGATAAACCATACAAGGTGGCCAATCATAAGAATGGTCGAAAGATGCGAGCTTGAAAAAATAGTTACCGTTTCTGTCCAGAAGTAGTAGAAAATACCTGACGTATAGTGATGATGAAGACCCGCAACAGAATCCCAAGCCTTTGCATCAGCAGCAGGAACACCATACATCATTGAAGCAATCCATGCTCCATCTATATACCAGCAGACAGCAGACAAACCTTTGATTCCCCACAGCATTGCAAACCAGAGCTGATCCTGAATTGAAACTCCGCAAGTACCGCCGTATACAGGCCCAAGACACGGGAAGGAATAAGAGTTTTTCTTAAGGCCAAGATCATCCCAAAGTGGTGATGTATGCGCAAAGAAAGCAATACGAACAAGGGCTATCAGCGAGAACAGCGAACCAGCTACAATAACATGAACCATTACCCAGTCATTGATACTCGGATCTCTGAACATCCACTGGAACATCGGAAGCGGTTTGAGCCAATAGAATGACATCAGAATATTCGTTCCGAAAAGATTCAGCTCGCATATAGTATTCCAGACGATAACAGCATAAACCGAAAGCATGGTAGCAAAACAGAGTGCCATAACCGTACCAAGAATCTTGACCTGAACTTCCTGATCACGTCCTTTGGTAATAAAAACAGACTTGATCTGGCTGTAAAGGCCGTTGAGCTGTATTTTAAGAAGATACTGACCACCATGATAGACACCTGCAAACACATAGAGGACACCGCAGATGATATGGTTAAAAGTAATGAGATTGATGACAACCCGTGACATGCCGAACGAGGCACCGTTCTTCGGAAGAATTGCGTATGCCGCAAAGTCAGCGAACTCTTTCGATCCAGAAACAATTCTGCCGCCTTCCTGCACAAAATTATAGCTTACCCTGTTAAATGGCTCGCCATAAAGGTAAAAAACCAGATTGTCGAGTGCCTTGTAGTATGCCGCAAATGATGGCTGCTGGAAAGCGACAAAAGCGATGCAGCCAAGTGCTATATTAATATAGCCTATTGCTGTCAGGTGAACAGAAAAAGCGGCCTTCATATCATCGTTCAGATGAGTGGCTGCATTCGGAGGATTGTTCCACCAGTAAATGCCGCAGGCAAAGAAGACCACTGAGAAGACAAAAGACATAAAGGTCTCTGAATTGATCGTCTGAAAATCAGGAACCGGAGCAAAACCGAGCACAAGCCACATCAACAGACCCCAGCCAAGAAAAAGGAGCGACATATAGACTGCATGTGGTCCGAGTGCATCCTTGTAGCTCTTGGCACTTGTGCCGCTGAAGACCAGATCACCAAACTTCCCAAGAAACCTGAAGTCGCGGAAATTGCCTGTACGACCGGTAAACGGATTGGTAAGATTGTGAGTCCAGTGACGCCAGCCGCCAAAAAGCAGCACAGAACCAGAAACAACGTGAAACAAAGCCCAGCCGAGAAGGTTTGTTGCCGCAGATTCCAGATCGGCTGTTTTAGTACTGTAGGTATCAATACCCAGAGAGACCATTCTTGGCTTAATGGTCAAATAAAACCAGTTGTCATGAAAGCCAGGGACTCCCCAGGGAAACACCTGAATGCCTGAAACATAGTAGATCGCCATCAGAAAACCTAACACACCAAGCAGCGCAAGGTGAGCTCCTACAACCTGTTCATCATCAATTTTGTCAGTATCGAAAATCTGATACCACTTTGTTGAGCGTGTCTCTGTTCGCTGAAACAGAAATCTTCTCATTTTTGAGGCATCCTGCTCCTTGATGACAGATGGAGCTCCAGTGGCGCCGTTTCCCTTGGGAGAAGGAGCGTTCCCCTTGGGAGGTGGGACAGTGCCCTTTGGCTTTACTCCTACCGGATTCACTTGTTCAGCCATTGTATTCTCTCCTTTTTTTGGACATAATTCAGGTTGAAAGAAACCGAAAAGAAAATCATCTCACCACAACTTGTTATAAAAAATGCAAAAAAAGAACATACGCAAATAATCACGTATTAACCTTTGAACACTTTTTTGTGGATCGAAAAACAATACACATGATCACCAAGTTGCACAATCTATAGAATAACCAAGTAAATATCTGCTTTAACCGAGCAATCTGCTGATAACAAATAACCCGATGCATTATGTATTAAAATAAGAAAAATTATTTAATAATAAATTATTTTACATCCGCTTTGATACGCTATTGTTTTATTATACAGTATGAAAGCACTTGCGGTCACAGTTGGTAATAAACAGTTTCCCATCGGGATGTGACACGGAAACCCTTCAATCATGAACACTTTTAGCCAAATGAAGATCACTTTCAGCAAACTGTCTGGAGCGGGCAATGACTTTATAGTTATCGACAATAGGGAGCTTTCCATTTATCTTACTCAATTACAGATCAAGGAACTATGCACCAGAAGGACAGGAATTGGGGCTGATGGCCTTATTTTCATTGAGCCTTCTTCCAGGTATGCTTTCAGTATGAAATATTACAACGCAGACGGTTTTCCTGGATCAATGTGTGGAAACGGCGGAAGGTGCGCCGTGTATTTCGCCCACACAGCAGGGATTAGCGCATCTTCCAGAACAGATTACACGTTTGAAGCCAACGGCAACTGTTACGACGCATGGATTACTGGAGCGGAAACGGTTAAGCTCCGAATGCTCCCGCCAAAGGATTTCAGAAACGACATTGAGATTGAGGGACTTATCTGTCATGCTGTTGACACAGGCTCTCCCCATGCCCTTATTTATACCACCGACATTGAACACATCAAGGTGATCGAAATCGGACGTACAATAAGACATAGAACAGACATTTTTCCGGAGGGCTCCAATGTCAACTTTGTTGAGATCACCTCGCCTGAAATTCTTACTATTCGCACCTTTGAACGCGGCGTCGAGGATGAAACCCTTGCCTGTGGAACTGGAGCGGTTGCCGCTGCGCTGATGAGCCACCGCATTGGCAAAATAAGAGGGACTTCCGTGCAGGTAAGGGTGAAAAGCGGAGATACACTTAAAGTACAATTCAATGAAAACATGAGTGACGTATTCCTTACCGGGCCTGCTAAAGTAATCTTTAATGGTAGCTTCAACCTGTGATAAGTAATTATGAATGAACAAAACCACCATCAAGAAATAAACTTTTAACAGCAACTCGGTAGCTGCTAAACCAAGCGGCTACAATCATAGTACTTGACTCTTCTTCTCAGTGACTTCCTGAATGACCAATGCTGGAACTTCGCATCACCCAGTCTATACACAATGAATAACGGAACCCCCAAAAACTTTTACGGCTTGAGTGTACCGGATTTCACTCAGTGCATAAAAAATCTCGAAGGGTATAAGGTTAATAATCCGTCAGTCATACAACTACCCCTTAACTCTGCTGACTGGTATGAGTTCATGTTTAAGAAATCCTTGACGAAGCAGTGCTTCGAGAGATATGTGCTACACTATATTGATTTTATGAGGACGTGTAAAAAAAGCATCATTATTGTGGATATGGACTTGGCTTTTCAGGAAATGCCATAACATATTATTCAGAACTGATATCTATCACCAAAGATATGATTACAATGAAAAGCGGTGCCAACACCTTTACTGGCAAGAATAAAATACAATAGAATAATTACTTAAAATTCATGCCATATATTTGTGAAGTCTAAGCATAGGGGACTTTCAATTTTTATTTCCTTGACATTTCATATATATTAAAAGCATAATTATATTAAGAACTTATGACGTGGTATTGCACGTAATTTTCGTCCATTTCCATGGATGAACCAAAGCGGCACTCTTAATCATTCATAGACAGTAGTGTCCGGTAAAAAATAAAAAAGGTCTGAAAACACCTGAGAAACGGCGATATTAAAAGTGACAAAACAATTGATATCAGCCATATAAACAAGGAGTTCCAGACCATGAAGCAAGTTACAACGATACTGGGTGAGTT
>CAISRC010000140.1 GCA_903887845.1 uncultured Chlorobiaceae bacterium | reverse complement strand
TTTTTTCTCTCTGCCGATGTTTGACCTTGCATTTCTTCTGGCGCCGACATTTGCCACATTTTTAATCGGAATAGTTTTGCGCAAGACATCAATTCTTGATGACTATGCCTCAAATGTTCTCTTTAAACTGGTTCACCACCTCACGCTTCCTGCGCTTTTACTTTCTGTGCTCCCCTATGTCATCATCAGCAGAGAAGTCTTTTTTCTTCCTCTCATTTCATGTATTCTGGTTCTTGTAACCCTTGGAGCAGCAACGCTTACACGAAAAGCTCTTTTCATGCCGGAAAAAACTTTCACCGTATTTGTTATCGGCACAATGAGCATGAACCTGGGCTTTGTCATGCCATTTATTCAATCATTTTATGGTGATGACGGGCTTGCCAGGTTATTTGTGTTCAATCTTCCGAATGAATTGGCTCTCTATTCAATCACTTACGTTTTTTCCTATAAAAATGGAGGCACTGCTGAAAATAAAACCTCAGAAAAGCTCATAAAATCACCTCCTCTCCTGGCGCTTCTCGCAGCTCTTTTAATGAATGCACTCGCTTTTCGCCCCGTACCCATGGCAACAGCAGTGCTGCACTCCATCGGTGGACTAACTATGCCGCTTCTACTCCTCGGACTTGGAGCATCATTCAAAATAACAAAACTCAACCCGCTGCATCTTGCTGCCGGCATCGCCCTGCGTATGCTGCTTGGACTGCTTCTCGGATTGTGGCTGGCAAGCTTGTTTCACCTTGAAGGGCTTAACCGGGCCATCGTTGTGCTCTCAGCTTCCGCCCCGGCTGGATTTACTACCTTGACGTTTAACTCAATCGAAAAAATTGATCGTGAATTTGCAGCGACACTGGCGGCATCTTGCATAATTGTAGCAACACTTCTCATTCCTGTCCTCCTCATTATTCTTTAAAAAAGATCAAAAAAAATAAGAGTTGAAATATTTTTTTTTATATTCATCCCTAATTATTGAGGAGTGGCCAAATTGGTAAGGCTCCTGATTCTGGATCAGGCAATTTGCAGGTTCGAGTCCTGCCTCCTCAACTGAGCAAAAAAAAAGAGACCAAAATATAATGGTCTCTTTTTTTTGCCCGGTTGAACCGACCATAATGACCTGCAAAAAAACAATCATTAGACAGAAAAATATTTTCAGATATGACGCTGTCTTCCATCTTATTTGTTCAATGCCAAAGGCATGACCTGTTGGTAGAAATCAGCAGAATCGCCCTTCCTTCTTTCTTTCTTTAAAGCACAGAGAATCGATAACGGTATATTTACAACTCCCCCCAGCTCCTTGTTTGATTCTTCATAGTTTCTCTGTTACAGAAAAGAAGAGGGGGGTTGAATTGTTCCTCATGCACAAAAAAAAAGAGACAGAACTTTCATTCTGTCTCTTCAGGATAAGAAACCGAAAAAACGGAAACTTATTTTCCGGCAGGTGCTGCTGGCGCTGCTGGTGCTTCTGCTGCAGGTGCTGCTGGTGCTGCTGGTGCTTCCGCTGCAGGTGCTGCAGGTGCTGCTGGTGCTGGTGCTGCTGCAGGAGCTTCAACAGGAGCTTCAACAGGAGCTTCAGTTTTTTTTGCGCAGCCCACGAAAGAAACTGAGCTTAAAAGAAAGAGGAAAGTAAAAAGTTTTTTCATTGCTATGATTATTTTTGTTGTTTGATAATTGACAGCTTCATCAGCTCTCGAATAATAAAAAAAAACAGTGACTTTTCAAAAGCCTACTGTAAGGCGGAATATGCAAAAATTTCCCACATCCCGCCTTAATAAATGATTTTTTTATTCAACAAGCAACTCTAATTCTGCTTTTTCGAGTTCATGGAAATTAAGATATTGATAAATATTCTTTTCCTTATCTCCTGACAGATGGCGGTTGACAACCTCCATATATTCATCCTTGTTGGGCAGATGACCAAGAAGCGCACAAACTGCAGCAAGCTCTGCAGAGCCCAGATAGACCTGGGCATCAGTGCCCAGCCGGTTATCGAAGTTCCTTGTACTGGTAGAAAATACCACAGCATTATCGGCAACTCTTGCCTGATTGCCCATACAGAGTGAACAGCCTGGCTGCTCAATCCTGGCTCCGGAAGCTCCAAAAATGGAATAATAGCCCTCCTCGACAAGTTTTTTCATATCCATCTTTGTTGGAGGAACAATCCAAAGCTTGACCGGGACAACTCCCCTGTCCCTCAGAATTTCGCCAAGAGCACGGAAATGACCGATATTGGTCATGCAGCTTCCAACAAACACTTCATCAATAGCTTTGGGCGCTTTTTCATCTCTGAGAACCTCACTCAAGGTCTTGACATCGTCAGGATCGTTGGGACAGGCAAGAATTGGCTCTGTAATACGACTGATATCAATCTCTATAACCTCTGCGTACTCCGCATCAGCATCAGGCTCGAGAAGAGAAGGATTGTTAATCCAATCCTGCATTTTGCCAATACGACGTTGCAGCGTATCAGGATCGCCATAACCCTGCTCTATCATTTGTTCGAGCAATTTGATGTTCGAACTCAGATATTCAATAACAGGCTCTTTGTCAAGACGAACTGTACAGGCGGCAGCGCTTCGTTCTGCTGACGCATCACTCAGTTCAAAGGCCTGCTCGACCTTGAGCTTCGGCAGCCCCTCTATTTCAAGAATACGCCCGGCAAAAACATTCTTCTTGCCCTTCTTTTCTACGGTCAATAAACCACGTTTGATGGCCTCATAAGGAATGGCATTGACAAGATCTCGCAGTGTAATGCCCTTCTGCAACTCACCGGTAAAACGCACAAGAACCGATTCAGGAACATTAAGCGGCATAGTGCCGGTAACACCGGCAAACGCTACAAGTCCAGAGCCTGCAGGAAATGAAATTCCAACAGGAAAACGAGTATGAGAGTCTGCACCGGTACCAAGCGTATCGGGCAATACCATACGGTTCAACCAGGTGTGTATAACCCCGTCTCCAGGTTTAAGCGAAACGCCACCCCTGCTCATGATGAAGTAAGGCAAACTTCTGTGCATCTTGACATCAGAAGGCTTTGGATAGGCCGACGTATGGCAAAAGCTTTGCATCAGCAAATCGGCACTGAAGCTCAACGCCGCAAACTCCTTTACTTCATCACGAGTCATAGCTCCCGTGGTATCCTGTGAACCAACCGTCAGAGTTTCCGGCTCAACATACATCCCCGGACGGACCCCGGAAAGACCGGATGCCTTGCCAATAATTTTCTGTGCAAGAGTGTAACCCTTACCGCTATCCGCTGGTTGTTCGGGACGCATAAAAAACAGCTCTTCCCCAAGAGCAAGCACCTTTCTTGCCTTTCTTGTCAGGTTTCTGCCGATGATCAAAGGAATACGTCCCCCGGCCCGCACCTCATCCTCAATTGTGTTGGGCGTCAGTTGAAAACGCGCAACAACCGCATCATTTTTCACTATCGTCCCCTGGGCAAGATCAAGTTCAATGACATCGCCCATTTCCAGAGCCGACACATCAGCCTGAATTGGTAACGCACCCGAATCTTCAGCCGTATTGAAAAAAATCGGAGCAATAGTACTTCCTATCACCACGCCAGCAGTTCGTTTATTCGGTACTGCCGGAATATCATTGCCAATATGCCACTGAACCGAGTTTATACCAGACTTCCTGCTTGATCCGGTACCGACAACATCGCCGACATAAGCGAGCGGATAACCTTTTGTTTTCAGAGCGGCAATGGTTCCGATTGGATCGGTAATTTTGAGGCCAAGCATACAACGGGCATGAAGAGGAATATCACTCCGGGTAAACGCCTCACTCGCTGGAGAAAGATCGTCTGTATTGGTTTCTCCTGGCACCTTAAAAACCGTAAGTGTCATTTTTTCAGGCAGAAGAGGCTTTGAGGTGAACCATTCGGCTTCTGCCCATGATTTGAGCACCTCTTTAGCATAAGGGTTGGTTTTTGAGAGATCAACCACAACGTCAAACATGTCATAGACCAAAAGAGTCTTTTTCAACATGCCTGCAGCTTCGCTACAGATTGCCGGATCATTATGACTGAGTGCGTCGACCAGAGGCTTGACATTATAACCGCCAAGCATGGTCCCCAAAATTCTCACTGCATCGATAGATGTGATCACGCTACAGTGGGCATCTCCCTTAAGAATACCATCAAGAAACGCCGCTTTTTCAAATGCAGCATCATCAACACCTGGACTGATATGATTGAGAAATAACTCAAGCAGATACTCCTTTTCCTCAACAATATCCTGCTGGAGCAGCCCAACAAGCAATCGTGCCTGTTCAGCGGTTAACGGTAATGGTGGAATGCTGAGCTTCGCACGCTCTGCGGTATGCGCACGATATTGGTCTACAAGACTCATAAGATAAATCTCCCTCGGTTAATGTATTGTAATGAAACGAATAAACTTTATAAAAATACACGCAAAAGGTATGTATCCATAATGCAATAAAAAACAGCTTTAAAAATACCATACCTCCCTTTTAAAAGCAAAAACAGCAACGAGCAGCACCTAAGTTCTTCAGTCAAGAAAGACGATCAATCCAGCTTCTTTAAGGCATAAAAAGGATATGAGCAATTATACACAAGAAAATCTTAGCAAATCAACATGCTGTCTCCGTAACTGAGAAATAAATATTCTTTTTCAAGAGCTTCCCTGTAGGCATTACGCAGGTTATCCGTCCCTGCAAATGCAGAGGCAAGCATCAATACCGTTGATCGTGGAGCATGAAAGTTGGTGAGAAGAGCATCAATAATACGGAATTGATAGCCGGGATAGATAAAAATATCAGCTTCACCTGTCAGAGTTTCACGCCCCGAAAAGGCCTCAATGCGTGCTCCGGCATGTTCAAGTGCCCTGGTAACCGTGGTGCCAACGGCAACAATTCTTCCTCCCGAGGCTTTGACTCTGCGGATTTTTTCAGCGGATTCCGGGGGGATCGAATAAAACTCACGATGCATGACATGCTCCTGAAACGACTCCACTCTGATAGGCAAAAAGGTTCCAAGGCCAACATGAAGAGTGAGTGTAACAATTTCAACCCCCTTGAGACGCAGTTTTTCAAACAGTTCCTGCGTCATGTTCAGGGAAGCCGTCGGTGCTGCCACAGAACCCGGCAATTGGGCAAACAAGGTCTGATAACGCTCCCGGTCAACCTCTTCAGCATCCCGTTTGAGGTAAGGTGGAATGGGCACTCCACCGAAATCTTCGAAAAACTCAGATATTTCTCCCCCTTCCGACATCTCAATGCGGGCAATTCCGTGATCAACAATATCTGTAACCAGCAGTTCAGAACCGTGCGTCTCAAGCTTGTCGCCTTTTTTCAGTCTTCCCCGGTAAAGCACCAGATTCTGCTCCCCCTGATGCTTTTCAAGAAGCATCAGCTCAATCTTTGCGCCGGTGGACTTGCAGGCAAACAGCCGTGCACGGACCACTTTGGTATTATTGAGAACAAGCAGATCACCCGGCTGAAGAAACGTATCAAACCCGGCATACAAAGCGTGGACAAGAGCACCCGAAGAACGATCAAGCATCAGAAGACGGGTAGAACCACGCTCGAATGGCGGATATTTGGCAATCTTCTCTTCAGGCAGTTCGTAATCAAAGTCGCTGACTCTCATAACGTTCTCAATCTTGCCCGGACGGCCTCAGCGTGAGCCTGAAGACCTTCATAATCAGCAAATGCAGCGATTTTTTCTCCAGACCGGCTCAATTGCTGTTTTGAATAGGAAATAATTGAGGTATGCTTGACAAAGTCACGAACCGAAAGCGGTGAAAAAAACCGCGCCGTACCATTAGTCGGCAACGTATGGTTCGGACCGGCAAAATAATCACCGACAGTTTCACAGGAGTACCTTCCCATAAAAAGAGCACCGGCATGATGAATGAACGGAAGAATATCCCAGGGATGCTCAACATGAAGCTCCAGATGCTCCGGCGCGATCATATCGGAGACCGTGCAGGCCTCTTCGAGCGAACCGACAAGCACAATTGCACCGTTTTGCTGAAGGGAGGAGGCAATAATCTCCCGGCGAAGCATTGCAGGCAGACATACTTCGGCACACTCCTGAACAGCCGAAGCCAGCGACTCTGATGGAGTGATCAGTACGGCTGATGCGTCGGGATCATGCTCTGCCTGGGCAAACATGTCCAGCACAATAAAGTCTGGATTCGCTGATTCGTCAGCAATAATAACCACTTCAGAAGGACCCGCAATACTGTCGATAGCGACATGCCCGAACACCTGTTTTTTTGCCAGTGCGACATATTTGTTTCCGGGCCCGGTAATGATGTCGACCTTCGGAATGGATTCTGTACCATAAGCAAACGCGGCTATGGCCTGGGCTCCGCCAAGCTTGTAGACAGAACTGATTCCCGCCACCGCAGCTGCCGCCAGAATATTTGGGTTCACCTCTCCCGACGCATCACAGGGGGTCGTCATAAAAATATCTTTTACCCCAGCAACTTTGGCTGGTGCTGCATTCATCAGCAAAGAGGAGGGATAGGATGCCTTTCCTCCCGGTACATAGAGTAAAGCCTTTTCCATGGGAGTTACCCGTTGGCCAAGCAAAACGCCTCCCTCTGCTTCGTAAAAAAAACTTTTCTCCACCTCATGCTGGTGAAAGAGAACAATATTGGCATACGCCTCTTCAAGCACCTCAAGAAAAACCGGATCGGCATTCCTGTATGCCTCCTCTATGGCGTCGGGTGAGACCATCATGGCCGACAACCGGATACCCTGAAAGCGCTCCGTATAATCCAGCACGGCACGATCTCCATTCTGGCGTACCTGTTGCAGAATCTCATCAACAGTCGACTGAGCAGATGAATCAAAAGTAACGCTCCGACTCAATTGCTCTTTCAAGGCTGAACGTTCTTCAGCAAAACGATAGAGAGGTAACACTTCTTACTGATGTTTGGTTATCTGACTTAAATAATTAATTATACGATAAGGTATTCTTATTAGCCCTATGTATCGAAATTCAGCATCGGAGGCTGTAAACAAAAAAAATATCCTTAAAAAAATAGCAAATGAAACACTCTTTTCATTTGAAAAAAAATTTCCATTAACTACCTTACGAGTTCAGTTGAAACCTTGGAATATAGCCTGAATCAGCTCCATTCCAAGCCACTATGACTACAGCATATAGAACCATGTTAACATGAGCTTTTTCAGTAATCTGTTCAGAGATATCGCCATTGATCTCGGAACAGCAAACACATTGATTTTTATCCGGGGTAAAGGTGTCGTTTTAAATGAACCATCCATTGTTGCCCGTGAGCGCAATACAGGTAAAATTGTGGCTATTGGTCACGAAGCCCTTCTCATGCATGAAAAAACCCATCCAGGCATTGTCACCATCAGGCCGCTTGCCAATGGCGTCATTGCTGACTATGAAGCAACGGAAGAGCTGATAAAGGGATTGATCAATAAAACCAAAACCCAGTTTTCTTTCGGTATTCGCCGTATGGTTATCGGCATCCCTTCGGGCATTACCGAAGTTGAGAAAAGAGCGGTGCGGGACTCTGCGGAGCATGTCGGAGCCAGAGAAGTTTATCTGGTCACTGAACCTATGGCGGCGGCAATCGGCATCGGTCTTGACGTCAAGGAGCCTATGGGCAATATGATTGTCGATATCGGGGGCGGAACAACGGAAATTGCCGTTATATCACTCGGCGGCATTGCATCCGGCGAATCTCTTCGGGTTGCCGGAACCGATATCACCAACGCGATTGTCCGTCACTTCCGCAAAGCCTACAATCTGGCCATCGGTGAACGGACGGCTGAAGACGTCAAAATAAAGATTGCCTCCGCCTACAAGCTCGATAAAGAATTGACCATGATGGTCAGGGGCAGAAATCTTGTGACCGCCCTTCCCGAAGAGCGGGAGGTAAACTCAGCAACCATCAGGGAAGCTATTGCCACACCGATCAGCCAGATCATCACTTCGATCAAAAAAAGCCTTGAAGTAACCAAACCGGAACTCTCCGCCGACATTCTTGACCGCGGCCTCTTTCTTGCCGGTGGTGGTTCACTGATCAAAGGACTCGACAAACGGATCAACGAGGAGACAAAACTTGCCGTGCATATCAGTGAAGACCCTCTGACGGCGGTTGCCAGAGGTACAGGGGAGGTGCTCGAAAACCTTGAAAAATACCGGACGGTACTCCTTACAACCAAGCAGTACTGAAAAGAAAAATTCTGAGGGCGTTACTGCTCGTCAAGCAGCCGCGTATAGTACGTTTCATATTGTTCAACAAGCAAAGCGGTCTCGTATCGCTTTGCCTGC
>CAISRC010000139.1 GCA_903887845.1 uncultured Chlorobiaceae bacterium | reverse complement strand
CTGGCGCTTGGGTGTATTCTCGGTACTATCGGTATCGTAAGGGTACTCCTCTGGGCGATGGCCCTCGGCCATCTTAACACCCAATGGTTTTTCATCGCCTTGACCATAGGTCTCTCTCTGGTGGGAATTGTGCTCTTCGGCACCCTGACCGGTTCTATGCTTCCCCTGCTGCTGAAACGGCTCGGCCTCGACCCGGCGGTATCATCAGCTCCTTTTGTGGCAACGCTTGTTGACGTAACGGGCATTGTTATCTACTTCAGCGTGGCATCGCTCTTGTTGGGGGGCATTCTTCTCTGAAAATCTCTGGAGTGGGTATATCCTGGATTGATTCATGCGAGCCTCCAGCTCAGCTTTCCCTGCTTCTAAATGAAAAAAATCTTTTATTCTATGATTCGGAACTTCACAATATCCGATCAATGATACCATGCGCTTGACAACAGACCAAATCAACACCATCGTCAAAACCTGCCGCGCCGTTGCGGGAACGAGTGCGCTCGTCTGGCTCTATGGCTCACGGCTGGACGACACATGTCATGGTGGAGATATTGATCTGCTGATCGAACCGGCGGCCACTCAATAGGTCATAACCAGGCCGCCAAGGGAGAGACCGGCGCCGGTGCCGACAAGCAGAAATTTCTGACCTCGCCGGAGCTCGCCATCGCGCACTGCCTGGTAGAGGGTAGCCGGAATAGAAGCCGCCACGCAATTACCGAGCCATTCAAGAGTGTGCATGATTTTCGACTCCGGCCACCCGTAACGCTGAAGGAGAAGCAGACCAACCTTGCTCGACTGGTGCGGAACCACAAGGTCAATATCTCTCAGGCTTTTTGAAAGACCTGCATAGAGCTCCTCAAGAAAAGCTTCATCAAAGCTCCGCACCATGCGAAGCACTGCCGGACCATCCATCCTGAAAAAATCATCATCGGAGTTATGGGCAGCTTTGGCGGGATGGCGTGCCGATCCACCTCCCCGGATGGCGGTAAAAGAGGCTCCATCACCATAAGTTTTGAAATGGGCATGGTGAATGGCAGCGCTGTCATCCGGGCCTGAACGGGTTACAACAAGAGCTGCCGCCGCGTCACCCACCAGCGTAGCCGACTCAGGCTCCTTCGGGTTGATACCACACGATGAGATATCGGAACTCACGATGAGAATCGTGGTGTAACGCCCGGTAGTGAGGAAGGTTGCTGCCACCTCAAGAGCTGTAATACAACTGAGGCAGGTAGTGTGCACACTCATGGCAGGAATCCCCGAGCTGCCAAGACCGAGCTGCCGCTGAATCAATGCGCCGGTATCAGGAATCGCCTGTTCAGCGGTACCCGAAGCATTGATAATCAGGCCGAGCTGGTCGGGCCTCAGCCCCGCCTCATCAAGCGCCTCGCGCGCTGCCTCTGCCGCCATAAACGATGCCGTTTCGGCAGTAACCCACCGCCGTTCACGCACACCATTGCGCCGCTCCACCCATCCGGCAGGCAGAGCCCAAGTACGCTCAAGCTCAGAGCTTTGAACAATACGAGAAGGAAGATACCGGCCAAGGCCAATAATTTTAAGGGGATAATTGACATCCATGCAGCGCTACTGATAATGCCATACGACTGTGAAAAAAAGAGGCAACGCAGGGAATGTACCATAAGTTTCACCATTTCAACACCCGCCACGACAACGCACGTCGTGAATTTGTCCAATTCTGAACTGTTGAAACGTCAAGTCAATTTGGGAGGAACTAAACTGGTGGCGTTCGAGGGCCTGTGGTCAAGTGGTTTAAAAATTTTGTATTGATTTTTTGTTTGATTGGGTTGAGTGCGTTTTGTATACTTTAACCATATACAAAAATGCCATGAAGATTTTTAAGGGTATAGCAGGGTTTCAATGGGACGTTGGTAATCTCTCCAAAAATTGGGAGAAACATCAGGTATCGAGTGCTGAATGCGAAGAAATATTTTTCAATAAGCCGTTGATAATTGCCGATGATGAAAAGCATTCTGCCATAGAGAAACGATTTTTTGCGTTAGGCAAAACTGATGCAGGGCGTAGGCTTTTTGTGGCTTTTACTGTACGTGCAGAAACCATTCGGGTGATATCAGCACGGAGTATGAATAATAAGGAGCAAGCTGTTTATGAAACACGAGAGAAAGGTAATTCCTGAATTCAGGAGTGAAACAGAAGAGCAGGAATTTTGGGCAACGCATGACTCAACCGATTATATTGATTGGAGTAAAGCCACGTCAGCACTTTTCCCCAACCTGAAGCCAACGATGAAAACCATTTCGCTTCGCTTGCCGGAACCTATGCTCAACCGCTTAAAGGTTCTCGCTAACGAGCGTGATGTGCCATATCAATCGCTCCTGAAAATGTTTCTCAAAGAGAGGATTGACAGAGAATTGCAGTAAATAAAGTGTCTGCGCCGCAAAACCTGAGATATTGCCGATTTTTATGGCCGACCATGAAAAGCAATAAAAAAATTGATAATGCACCCCATGAGCGTAAAGAAAAAAGTTCTTGTCGGCATTTCAGGTGGCGTTGATTCCGCCGTTACGGCGTGCCTGCTCCTGAAGCAAGGCTATCAGGTAACGGGCCTTAATATCAAGGTGCTCGACTCCCTTGATGAAAGCCCTTCGATTCAGCCCTCGCCGCTCGTTATCAGCGACCATCCCGATTTTCAGATCCCGGTCTTTACCCTGAACCTCAGCCGCAAGTTCAGGGATGATGTCATCAGCTATTTTCATGATGACTATCTTGGAGGGAGGACGCCAAACCCCTGCATGGTCTGCAATAAAAAAATCAAGTGGTTCGGCCTGTTTGAGGGGGCGAAGCTGCTCGATGCGGAGTTTGTCGCTACCGGCCACTTTGCATCCACCTCTTTCAGCGATGGACGATACCGCCTCTTCAAGGGGGTTGATCCAGAGAAAGACCAGAGCTATTTTCTCTGGATGCTCTCCCAGAGCGACCTGGCGAAAACCATTCTGCCGCTTGGCACACTGACCAAACCGGAGGTACGCAAGCTGGCCCACACGTTTGGTGTCCGGGCGGCTGAAAAAAAGGAGAGCCAGGAGATCTGTTTTGTTCCTCAGGACGATTATTGCAGTTACCTTGCTGGTGCCATCCCCGGCCTTGCTGAAAAGGTGGCGAACGGTGATATTGTAGATGAAACCGGCAAGGTTATTGGCAAGCACCGGGGCTACCCTTTCTACACGATCGGCCAGCGGCGGGGACTTGGTGTTTCGGCCAAAGCCCCGCTCTACGTGACAGGGCTCGACACAGAGCAAAACCGTATTCAGGTCGGGAAAAAATCTGCACTTGAAAGCCGTCGTCTGGTTGCCTCCGGGCTCAACTGGATCGGTCTTGAAAAGCTGAGCAGCCCGATGGAGGCGCTCGGGAAAATAAGGTATCGTGACCGCGAAACTCCCTGCACGATGGAACCTCTTGATAATGATACCGTCGCCGTATCGTTCGCTTCACCAAAAAGCGCCATTGCATCCGGGCAGGCTGCGGTCTTTTATCGCGATACCGAAGTGCTCGGTGGCGGCTTTATTTCCAACGTTTTTCACGAATCTCAACCATAAACTCTTTTTGATATTATGCTGCAACGAAGACATCTTTCGCTCACCTTTCTTGATCTTGCCCCTGCCGCGCCTGAACATGCTCCGATCATGATACTGCTGCACGGCTATGGCAGCAACGAAAAAGATCTTATCCAGCTTGCACCTTCACTGCATGAGGGGCTGCGCTATATCAGCGTCCGTGCTCCTCACACGCTTGATATGGGCATGTTCGGCTGGTTTCCGCTCAGCTTTACCCCGACCGGCATTACTGTCGATTATACTGCAGCGGAAGAAGCCGGCCTGCAATTCATCAGTTTTGTCAAGGATATTCTTGCCGAATACCAGCCTGCGGGCAACAAGGTTTTTCTGATGGGATTCAGCCAGGGGTCGGTCATGAGCTACATGACTGCCTTCAGTGAACCTGAGCTGGTGCATGGGGTCATTGCCTGTTCGGGGCAGTTGCCTGAGACACGCCCGAAGGATGACAACAGCATCAGAAAAATTCCTTTTCTGGTGTTGCACGGTCTCCATGACGATATCCTGCCGATAGCCAAAGGACGGGCCTGCCAGGAGTGGCTGCAGCCGCGTGTGGATGACCTCACGTACCAGGAATATCCGATAGCACACCAGATTGCTGACCGCGGTATTGCGCTGATTCACTCCTGGCTGAAGGAAAGAGTACCTGAACGAACGTAATTCCAGGGGTTATCCGTATATTCCCCTTTTTTTAACCGCCGCCATGCTTTAACAATGAACGACGAATGAAGGACTCCCTTTTATCTCTGGTTGAACAGCGCATCCTTGTGCTCGACGGTGCGATGGGCACCATGATTCAGCGCCATAAACTCAAGGAGGAGGATTACCGTGGCGCACGGTTTGCCTCGCACTCCCATCCCCTCCTTGGAAACAATGATATGCTTGTGTTGACGCAACCGGAGATTATCTATGCCCTCCATTGCGACTTTCTTGAGGCTGGCTCAGACATTATTGAAACCAACACCTTCAACGCCAACCCGATATCCCAGGGAGACTACAATACCGTAGAGCTGGTGAAGGAGCTGAATGTTGAAGCCACTCGCCTTGCGCGACGTGCGGCCAACGACTTTACCGCAAAAACTCCCGACAAGCCTCGCTTTGTGGCCGGTTCCATTGGCCCGACCAACAAGACGCTCTCTCTCTCCCCCGATGTCAACCGTCCCGGGTACCGCGCCGTCACCTTCCGTGAGGTGGTCGATAACTATATTGTTCAGCTTGAAGGTTTGATGCAGGGCGGAGTTGATCTGCTGCTCGTTGAAACCGTCTTCGATACCCTGAACTGCAAGGCCGCCCTTTTTGCCATTGAAGAGTTTTTCGACCGCACGGGCTTGCGTGTGCCGGTGATGGTCTCCGGCACGGTGGTGGATGCAAGCGGTCGCACCCTCTCCGGCCAGACCACTGAGGCTTTCTGGACATCCATTGCCCACCTGCCGGATCTGCTCTCAATCGGCCTGAACTGTGCGCTCGGTTCAAAGCAGATGCGTCCCTTCATTGCGGCTATGGCGGGTATTGCTGAAAGTTATGTGAGCGTCTATCCGAATGCAGGTCTGCCAAACGAATTTGGTGAATATGACGACTCTCCGGAATACATGGCCGCTCAGATTGCCGACTTCGCCACATCGGGATTTGTCAATATCGTCGGGGGATGCTGCGGCACCACTCCACAACATATCAAGGCAATTGCGGATGCGGTCAAGAATCTTCAGCCACGCAAACGCCCTGCAAAAAAACATGAGCTGCAACTCTCCGGCCTTGAACCCCTCTTTGTCAACCAGACAACCGGCTTCATCAACATCGGTGAGCGCACCAACGTCACCGGATCGAAAAAATTTGCCCGTCTCATCAAGGAGGGTAATTACGACGAAGCGCTCTCCATTGCCCGCCAGCAGGTAGAGAGCGGTGCCCAGGTGATTGATGTCAATGTCGATGAGGGGATGCTCGACTCCGAGAAGGTGATGAAGGAGTTCCTCAACCTGATTGCCTCCGAGCCCGACATCTCCCGTGTGCCGGTGATGATCGACAGTTCAAAGTGGTCGGTTATTGAGAGCGGCCTGCAGTGCGTTCAGGGCAAAAGCATCGTGAACTCCATCAGCCTTAAAGAGGGTGAGGAGCTTTTCAGGGAGAGAGCCCGCAAGGTGTTACAGTACGGCGCTGCCACCGTGGTGATGGCTTTTGACGAACAGGGACAGGCCGATAATTATCAGCGCCGCATTGAAATTTGCAAACGCGCCTATGATATTCTCACTCAGGAGGTGGGCTTCCCTCCGGAAGACATTATTTTTGACCCCAACGTGTTGACCGTTGCCACCGGCATTGATGAGCACAACAACTACGCCGTCGATTTCATTGAGACTGTCCGCTGGATCAAGGAGAACCTCCCTTATGCCAAGGTCTCCGGCGGTATCAGCAATGTCTCATTCTCTTTCCGTGGCAACGAAACCGTCCGGGAAGCCATGCACGCCGCCTTCCTCTACCACGCTATCCGTGCAGGGCTCGATATGGGCATCGTCAATGCCGGACAGCTCGCCATCTATCAGGATATCGAACCGGAGCTGCTGGTACGGGTTGAGGATGTGCTGCTCAACCGACGCCCCGACGCTACCGAACGGCTGGTCAGCTTTGCCGAGACCATCGCCACCGGCGGAGAAAAGATTGAAGCCAAAGCGGCTGAGTGGCGGAGCGCTCCGGTAGAAGAGCGACTGCGCCACGCATTGATCAAGGGCATTGTCGAGTTTATTGAAGAGGATACCGAAGAGGCACGCCAGCTCTACCCAAGCCCGCTTCAGGTCATTGAAGGGCCCCTGATGGATGGCATGAACGCTATTGGCGACCTCTTTGCGGTGGGCAAGATGTTTCTGCCCCAGGTGGTGAAAAGCGCCCGCGTCATGAAGCGCTCGGTCGCCTGCCTTCTGCCCTATATCGCCGCAGAGAAGGCGAAGAACAAGGACACCCGCGCAGCCGCCAAGGTACTTCTGGCCACAGTCAAGGGTGACGTGCACGACATTGGCAAAAATATTGTCGCCGTTGTGCTTGCCTGCAACAACTACGATGTTGTCGATATCGGCGTCATGATGCCCTGCGAAAAAATTCTGGAAGCGGTCGAGCGCGAAAAGGCTGACCTGCTTGGCCTCAGCGGCCTCATCACCCCGTCACTTGACGAGATGGTGCATGTTGCCAGCGAAATGGAGCGGCTCGGCATGAAAATACCTCTGCTCATCGGAGGTGCCACCACATCGCGAATGCACACTGCGGTCAAAATTGCGCCGGTCTATTCTGGCCCGGTCGTTCAGGTGCTTGACGCATCACGGAGTGTTCCGGTGGTCAACAGCCTCCTCAATCCAGCGCTCAGCCCCTCGTATATTGAAGCGCTCAACAAAGAGCAGGCGGGATTGAGAGAGAGCCACTCGTCGAACAGCGCTTCAAAAAAATACCTTTCGCTGGCGGATGCCCGCAAGAACCGCGCTTCACTGCAACCAACGGTTTACAAACCGCTGAAACCGGGCATTACCGTGCTGAAAAATGTTACCATTGGAGAGCTGCGCCCCTATATCGACTGGACACCCTTTTTCATGGCATGGGAACTGCATGGACGCTACCCGCAGATTCTCAATGACGGTAAATACGGCACAGAAGCCAAAAAGCTGCTGGATGATGCCAACGGGCTGCTCGACAGGATTGAAAAGGAGCAACTCCTTGGGCTGAAAGGTGTCGCCGGACTCTTCCCGGCCAATAGCAACGGGGATGACATTGAGGTTTACGCCGATGAGAGCCGCAGCAGCGTCCTCACGACACTCCACACCCTCCGTCAGCAGCAGGAGAAGAGCGCTGGCGAACCAAATCTCGCCCTTGCCGACTTTATAGCATCCAAAGAATCGGGTGTTCAGGATTACATTGGCGGATTTGCCGTCACCGCCGGTCTTGGCATTGAAAAAGTGCTCAAACAGTTCGGTGACGAGCAGGATGACTACCATCGCATCATGACGCAGGCCCTTGCCGACCGCCTTGCAGAAGCTTTTGCTGAAATGCTGCATGAACGGGTACGGCGCGAACTCTGGGGATACGAAGTCACTGAGAAGAGTGAGAAAAACTGTGCCTGCCATCCTGAGCTTAAGCGCCAGTCGCTCCGTATCAATGAGCTTCTGGCAGAAAATTATCAGGGCATCCGTCCGGCACCAGGCTACCCGGCCTGCCCGGACCACACCGAAAAAGCGGAACTCTTTACACTGTTAAACGCAGAAACAAATACAGGCATAACGCTCACGGAATCTTTTGCCATGAACCCGGCAGCCTCTGTGAGCGGCATCTACATCGCACACCCTGACGCACAGTACTTTGTGCTTGGAAAAATCGGAAAAGACCAGGTTAAGGATTACGCTGAGCGGAAAGGAATGAGCTTGAAAGATGCAGAAAAGTGGCTGGCGCCTGTTTTGAATTACAACCCCGAATAAGGAAAAAACCCCTCGATGACCAAGTCATCGAGGGGTTTCTGCTACCAGCAGGGACATTCATAAAAAGGCTTTCTTCCTCAATGAATCTTATTCCACGACAAAACAGACCCTTCTGTTTTGAGCCCTGACCTCATCGGAGGTACCTGCCACAACTGGTTTATCTTTGCCATAGCTGACAGCTTTCAGGCGAGCTGGATTAATACCAAGTTTAACAAGATAATTCTTTGCAGCGCTGGCACGGCGTTGACCAAGAGCAATATTGTACTCACTTGATCCTTTAGAATCACTATGAGCTTCAAGAATAATACTCTTTGTCGGATTTGCCTTCATCCAGTCCGCATCGGTCTGCAACTGAGCAGCAGCATCACTGCGTATTTCTGACTTGTCAAAATCAAAAAATATGTCCGCGAGGGGAGGCAAAACAACAGGTACAGGCGGTGGCGGTGGAACCGGTACGGGAACGGGAACTCGCACGGGAGCAGGGGCGGGTGAGGGAACTGGTGCTGGCGGTGGCGCAACAACGACATCTTTGCTACAGCAACAAGCACTGAGAAAGAGCATCCCCGGAATGACCATAGATCTTAAAGACGGCTTGAGTATTTTCATTATTACCATTGTTTAGGTTTACAACACAATTTAAGTCCTGAAAAAAGCTACAATTTTATGGAAGTTTTATCATCCTGTAAATTATCATATTTTCGGGTTACAAAACCATTCCTTTTTTTCAAAACCCCTTAGGATTCAAGATTTCTAAAGCTTCATCATTGGCAAGGGACTGAATGGATGAGTTTTCAGCCGTTCAACAGAGAGTGCGACAAGTTTTTTATGGAATCCGGCGTTTGGAAATGCCTCAAGGACATCCGTAACAAAATCATCCGGCAAACGGAACCGAAGCATCCCTCCTGAAACATCTATCCAGTCCGCTTTTCTGAAAGCTTCCACAAGAGTTGAAGCATTAGCCCGATAACGGGTTAGCTTGTGATGTTCGCCAATCATTGCATCAATTTCATCACACCAGGCTGCCCGGTCACTTTTTTCAAGATAACAACGGGCAAGACGTTGAGAAGGGAGAATGTAGTCAAAGGTGTTGTCTGTCCATATCCCCAAATCATGGAAGAGAGAGGCAATTGCAATTTTCTCCTCAGCATCTGCCAGACGATCACCAGCAAGAGCAAGGCAAAAGTTGAAAACACGCATACAGTGATTCCTGTAAGCATCATAATCAACACTTAATACTTGCCTGTAATTATCCAGCACTTCATCAAGCAGAACGGAATCGGTAAGAACATTCATATCATCTGGCATCAGTTATAACAAGGATAGAGTCCTGTTGAGGGTTCTCATGAGCAGCAACAAAAAAATACACTCCCACTTATATCTTCCTAAGCTACACAATAATTCAGATGTATCTATTCCTCATCCTCTTGCAAAACCAATTAGTCGATATCTTAATAATGTCATCACTGAACAATAAATCAACTAGGAAAGGAATTTCACCATTATTTTGACAACACTATTCATAAAATCTTTTAACTTAGCAGGTAAAGCAGAATTTATCTGCGGAAATCCATTTTCACCAAAGTGTCATTCTAATCCTAAACAATAACAGCCATGTCAAACGATGCAATCAATGATTTTTCCGTTGCCTTCAACAATCTTCTGCAGACCCTGGGCACACTGGCCCAGCAGCAGGTTGACCTGGTGAGCATCGGTATCAAAACAGCAGGACAGCTTGTAGAGCCTCTTGTTAAAACATCTTCCGATCTTGTTAGCAACCTCTTCACCAACTGCTGCCAGATTATCCAGAACATCACATCAGCTTTTGCTCCAAAAAAGTAAGGGTTGGTTTCTTTCATTGGAAAAGCACTTTATGCCCTTGGCATAAGGTGCTTTTTTTTTCTCCAAAGTTATTGCCGAGTTCAGGTAGCGGTGAAATCTGCTCTGCACGTTCTGAATTATGGCTTCATATTTTTGATGGAATAGCAAATACACTCAGTCAACGACCTACCCCTTTTTTAAAGTTTCCTGCAAATTGGTGAGATAGTGCTCTATCATACCGGTGAACTCCATCTCGACAAGCGGGGAGATGATGAACTGGAGAAATGATGGGAAATCGACTGTCAGGTCACCTTTGGTTTTGATAGAGACCTTGCAGCCTCCCTCTTTAGGAGTTATAGCCCACCCACCTTCGACAATGGCGTTGCCAACGCCGGAAATCGGCGTCCAGGAAACCGTCTTTGTTGCAGCATCGGAGGTATAGTGACAGGCATAGATTGTCTGTTGCAGGGTGTAGCCGCCAATACCAATTTTCTCCATCTCCCAGCGGAAGGTGTTGCCGCCAAGATCGACAAGCTGATCTACTTTTGGAAAATGAGATGCTGAACGCGGCACATCGGCAAGAAGTGCGAAAACTTTTTCGGGAGTGCAGGAGGTTTCGAACTCCCTTTGAAGGTTGATTGCTACAGAAAATGCCATAGTTTTACAAGCCGAAGCTTTCCTTTTTGGGAAATGGATTAATGAACCGGTTTATTCAATGCTTTCAATACGTTGCCGTCAAGATTATATACATCATCGGGAAACAGAAGTTCGTCACCTTTCGCAACGGCTGTCAGATAAAGAATATAAACAGGAATCTGCTTCTGAAGAGCAACCGTTAGTGTTTTGCCTTTATTGATAGCTTCCAGTATCTGTGATCGGCTCCAGCGCCCCTTGTCCTGCAACACCAGTTCAGCAAGATCCACAGGGTTTTCCACCCGGATACAGCCTGAACTGAAAGTTCTTCTGCTTTTTTCAAAAAGCTCCTTGTTGGGAGTGTCGTGCAGGTAAATAATATACCTGTTCGGCAGCAGGAACTTTATCCTCCCCAATGCTCCGTGATCTCCCGCTGTCTGCTGCAGCCGGTAAGGAAAGTTTGCAGCAGAATACTGTGACCAGTTGACCGATTCGGATTGAACAACATGACCACTCCGGTCAATAACTTTCAGCTTTTTTTTATTGAGCCAGGAGCTGCTTTTGCGGAGAGCAGGAAGGGCATCTTTGGCAAGAATGGTCGGTGGAATAACCCACTGAGGATTGATAATAATATACTGCATATTCGCCCTGAAAACAGGAGTTTTACGGGAAGGCTGTCCAACAATAACCCGTGTTTCCCAACGATAGTGACCGTTTTCTACATATTCCAGAGTAAACCCTGCAATGTTCACCATGACACAGGTCGGTTCAACATCACTTAAAAACCATCGATACCTTTCGAGGTTGAGGCGAATCTGTTCAATACGACGCTCAACAGGAATATTCATAACATGAAGTGTGGCGGCTCCAACCACTCCATCAGCATCGATATTGTTCCGTTTCTGAAAGCGCCTGACGGCATCAACCATCTCTCTGTTATAGACCGTTGAAGTATCCTCACCCGTCATTTTACTCTCACTTAAAACAGTGAGGCGTTTGCGCAGCATTGGCATGCGGCGATCTCTGCCACCTTCCTGAAGTTTCGGCCCGTCTGCTATAACCGGCCATCCGCCTTCACGGGCAATGAATCGATACCGGGCAAGCCATTTTCTGAGCTCCTCATATTTGGGGTGCCGGGGACGAAGTTCTTTCAAAACAAGTGCGATTTGCCGGGAGTCAATGGCATAGTGAAACCTCTCTTCAAGAACCTTTGGGCTTCGTAAAGCATTAATGTTCCAATGTGGATCAAGGCTTTCCGGATCAACCTTTCCATAGTGGAGATGACCGGCAAGAGTAAGAAAAACTTCGCTCAGAAGAAGATCGTAGCGCGCCTCCTCTTCAGGATCTGCAGGCGGATTGTTGTACAACCCCCGGATTTCACTGAGATGATAATCTGACGGATCAAGGCCGTCATTAAAAGATTCTTCAACCGCGCCAATGAGTTGCGCAATCATCATCCGATTTGTCCATAAGGGCTGAAAGTCTCTGGCTGAATAAACGTGCGCAAGCTGAATGTTCACTGAGCCCTTTTGCTGGAGCTTCCGGTTACAATAGTCACGAATCTTGTTTGCTGCCGCATTGTTTACCACATCCTTTCGCTGCTCAACCGGAAGCTCTTTGCCTTGCTGCAACTGCTCCTGATGAGAGGGAGAAGGTTTTACAGGAACAAGCTGAACAAGAGAAAATGCAAACCAAAAAAGAAGAATACCGATCATACGGGCATTGTGCGTTATGAAACATGCTCAGAAACAGCCTGCCGCCGGAGAATAACTGACTTGATATATGTGGAGTTGCTTGCGTAATCCCTGCCGCCATGGTAGATAAACAGGCAGCTTCCTCCTTTGATCATGTTGATAACCTGCTGGAAACTTTCAAAAGAGAGAGCCGGACACCCCTCACTTCTTCCGAGGCGCCCATGTTTTCGGATAAAATCGTAAGAAACATAATTCGCACCATGAATGACAATGCTTCTTGATTCAGCGTTATCATTGATACCCCGCTCCAGCCCAAGAAGCCTGAGCGAATAACCATGCTTGCCATCATAGGTATTTCCTGTTGTATAAAAGCCAAGACTGCTCTGATGAGAACCGGGCGCATTGGAAAAACTCTGAGCATAGTTATCCCCGCTGCCTCTGCCGTGAGCAACAAGTCCTGAATACAGTAATCGACCCCGGTTGATATCAATAACAAAAAGACGTTCATCAACTGATGGACGGTTAAAATCAATAACGGTCAAAATGCCATCACGGCTGACCTTGCCCTGCTCTTTGAGCGAATAATAGCCGATGAGTGCCATCCTGAGCACCTTCGGATTTATCCTGTTGCTGAGTTCAGGAAATTGAGTGAATACGGAAATGTTTTTTCTGATGGAAGATATATCAACAGTTATTGAGCGCCCCTGCACGGGAAACGCCATCACAAGCGCCATAAAAAGAAGAGACATCAATCGAATCATAACAATAAGCTCTACTGTAGTTAAACTGCCAGCGCCACTACATGGCGTTCTGTGAACAGCACGATGAAGTGCAAAAAAGATAAGTTTTTTTTCAGCATGCTCAAACCGTTGAATCTCCTGCTGAACCTGCAGGAGTGTCAAGTGCCTGTAACCGGATTACTTGGCGACTGAAGTACCAAAAAAACGCCAGCGGGAATGAACCGTAATGACGATTTCCTGCTCAGAAGGGGCGATTTCCGTCGGAGTCGGCATTGAAGCAGCCTTCATTGCCATTGGTTCCATTGACGGACGATCGCCGTATACCGGCTGACTGACACTGACCTCGATCAACTGACCAAGGCGCCCTCCTGCGGCCTGGGCCATGATGACGGCATCCCTGCGGGCATTGACGACCGCCGCAGCAAGTGCCTGTTGACGAAGCATTTCTTCATTGCCCGATGAAAAGCTGATACTCTGTACTTCATCTGCCCCGGCCTGTACAACGGCATCAATGGCCTTCCCTGTTTTTCCGAGAGAGTGCACCTTGACCATGATAGCATGACGTGCACTGTAACCCATCAGAAGACTCCTCCCCTGAGACTGATCCCACTCCCAGCGGGGAGAAACCGTATAACTTGACGTTGGAGCATCCTCAAGTGAAATGCCTGCAGCTCTCAAAGCATCCTGTACTCTACGGTACTTCTCAGCGGTTTCAGCGGCTGCTTTTTCTGCCGTTTTTGCATCCGATTTCACCACTATTCCGAACTGGGCCATGTCCGGCTTAACCGAAACCTTCCCCGAGGCCGATACCACGACCTGACTCTCTTCAGCATATCCAGCAACAGAGAAACCAAACAGCACAAAAAAACAACAAATTGTGATAAAGAGCAGCTTCTGTTTCATAATAAATCCGAATTTTCGGTTTCCCGTTACTAAAATTTAATTTCTGGCTACCACTCCGAAGAGTAGAGCCCTACAATCTCCTTGTAGGCTATTGCTGCCGCGCAAGAGGTCACTGGAATAGTGACCAGCAAACCGACGCCAAGGGCAAGCGCTCCGAGAACGTTAAGAGCAAGAAGAACAAGGGCAAAACCAAAAAAAGCAAACCAGTTCCTGGTAATAATTTTGCGACTTGTTTCCATGGCCTGCCAGAACTCCATACGGTAATCAATGACAAGAAAGGTAGTAAACATATAACCGATAGCAAGGTAGAGGCCAGGAACAAGGAGAAGGACAAGACCAATGCCTACGGCAATACTGGTTGCAAGAGAGGCCAGAAAAAGAGGAAGAAAGTAATTGAATCCCCGGAAAAAATCATTGAACTGGATCGGCTGCCCACTCAACAACCGGAATGCAGCAATACTGTATCCGGCATAGAGTGCCGCACCAATTGCCGAAAAGACAAGCGGACTCACTGAATAAAAAACGGAGCATACGGCAGAAACAGCAAAAATAATGAGAGTAAAACCTGTGAATTCACCGATATTCTCCCTGAACATCTCCCATCCCTGCAAGACATAGCTCTGTACATTGACTGAGCAGGTCGAATGAAGCTGTTTTGCAAAGAGCTCAGGATCAACTTTTTCACCAAAATCAAAGGCTGCCATTTCCGTTACCATATATTAGAATTATTCGAACGATGCAAGAATCCCTGACACGTCTTATAAAAATATCAGCTCAAGTTACGCAATGACTACACGGAAGCCAAGAACTATCCCGCCTGGGGAACCTTTCTGCCGAACCTCGGGGTTAGTACTGCAGAGAAAAGAAATTACTATCACAAATGAACACTATTAAACCGAAATTTCTCTACAGTGACAATGAAGCCGAAATCGCTTTGCACGCTGCGGCACTCATTATGGCTGTGGGGTATCGGGCTGTTGCCGATCATAAACGGTTTTCACTGGTACTGGCTGGCGGAAACTCTCCCCGGCTTCTTTATGCGCAACTTGCACAAGGAGTTTCAACCGCAGTACTGGAGCATTATGCACTTCCTGTTCCCGAGAGCAGTTCCGGCAACAAGCAGGCGCTTCACCGGCTTCCCAAAAATACATGGCTTTTCATGGGTGATGAACGGTGCGTCCCTATCGACCATCCTGAAAGCAATTACCGGATGATCAGAGAGTCACTGCTTCCAAAATCAGTCATTCCTGAAGATCATCTTTTCAGAATGGCTGGGGAACACCCCGACCCTGAACTTGCCGCAAAAGAGTATGAAGCTGCCATTCGGGATTTTTTCGTTACAGACACTCTAACGCTCCTGGAGTTTCCTGTGTTTGACCTCATCGTACTCGGCCTTGGCGAAGACGGTCATATCGCTTCGCTCTTTTCGGAAAATGCAGCCGCGCTTCAGGAAACAAAACAATGGGTGCTTTTGGTCAACGCACCTCACGCAAAACCACCGGGAAAGAGGCTGACCCTGACCCTGCCGGTCATCAACCACGCCCGTCACATACTTTTTTTTACAACCGGCAGCTCAAAAAGCAAACTTGCTGAAAAAATATTTCTTGAACAGGAGAAGAGTGTTCCAGCAAGTTTCGTCAAGACGGAAAACGGAACTGTTTTCTGGTTTACGAGTAAATCCTCTCCACCGACTCCGGCCCACGGGAATGAGCCGGGTACGATTCCGGTGGTTCAGCTCCAACCGCCTCCCTGATGGAATCAACAATCGACCAGGAATATTCGACACTGTCCTGACGGATAAAATTCATCTGCTCGCCCGCCATGGCATCAAGAAGCAGACGGTGATAGGGAGTCAACCCGACTTCGGTAAAAGAGGTTTTGTAATCAAATCTCATGTAGACGGGATCGGTAATCACCGCTTCACCGGGACGCTTGGCACCGAACTTTAAGGCAATGGTCTCTTCCGGCTGGATGCGCATGATGACCTGGTTGGCAGTATAGCTGCAGCTTTCGGCAGGGCCGAAATAGTTCTGGGGAGGACATTTGAAGGTAATAACAATCTCGGTCACTGTTTCGGCCAGATTCTTGCCTGCCTTTACAAAAAAGGGCACATCTTTCCAGCGCCAGTTATCAACAAAAAACTTTATCGCTGCAAAGGTTTCAACGGTTGATTCAGGAGCAACATTTTTTTCAGAACGATACCCTTCGTACTGTCCAAGCACAACCGATTGCTCCACATTGAAAGGATTAAAAGGACGTATAGAGCGAAGCACCTTGGCTTTTTCATCACGCACCGCATCGGCAGAGAAGTCAACCGGTGGCTCCATGGCAACTGCGGCAAGAAGCTGAAGAGCATGATTCTGCATAATGTCCCGAAGCAAACCCGCCTCTTCATAGAATGCCCCACGGTCACGAATACCGAAATCTTCGGCAATGGTTATGGTTACATCGGCAATATTATTACGATTCCACAACGGTTCAAAAATTCCATTGGAAAAACGGAAAACCATAATATTCTGTACCGTCTCCTTTCCGAGATAATGATCAATACGGAAAACCTGCTTCTCGCTGAAAACCTTTCCAATAACATTATTCAGCTCGCGTGCCGTCTGCAAGTTCCTGCCATAAGGTTTTTCAACAATGATTTTGCGCCACCCGCCGCAAATACCATCCTTTTCCCCAAGTCGAGCCTCGTCCAGGTTCCTGACAATAACCGGCGCAAGAGATGGAGGAGTGGAAAGATAAAAAAGCAGATTCTTGCAGATACCCAACTCTCCCGAACCATCCATAAGCTCATGATAAAGAGCGTGATAGCCATCAATCTCAGTCAGATCTACCTTCACATAATAGAGCCTGCCGGAAAACAACCTGAAAGCCGCATCATCCTGAAAGGTTTCCGGAAACAACCTGCTCATCTTTTCCTGAACGGTTAAACGGAACTCTTCATGGGAAAAATCAGCGCGCCCGACCCCGATGATGCGATAATCATCAGGAAGATTCCCCCACAGGGCAAGCTCATACAGCGAAGGAAACAGTTTTCGGGCGGCAAGATCGCTGTTGGCGCCAAAAATAATAATTGAGCAATTATCAGGTTTTACCTGCATGATGGGGCCCCGCTTATGGTTTTTCAAGAAAGGCGTGCCCTCCGAACTCATGGCGCAATGCAGCTACAACCCTGTCAGATAAATTCTCGTCAGATCGAGAACGGTAACGATTGAAAAGAGAGGCCGCAATCACAGGAATTGATACCTCATGTTCAAGAGCAGCCTCAACCGTCCAGCGCCCCTCGCCAGAATCGGCAATGGCTCCTTTCAGATAACCAAGCTTTGGATCTTTCTGCAACGCCTGAACCATCAGATCCATCAGCCAGCCACGGATCACCGATCCATTCGCCCAGACACGGGAGACCTCTTCAAGATCAAAATCATAACCACTTGCATCAAGGAGATTAAAGCCTTCACCAATGGCCTGCATCATACCGTACTCAATACCGTTATGAACCATTTTAGCGAAATGACCTGACCCGGATTTGCCCATATAGCCATATCCGTTTTCCACACAGAGATCGTTCAGCAATGGTTTGATAACATCATAAGCCGCTTTTTCACCGCCAACCATGATGCAGGCCCCATGCCGGGCCCCTTCAAGTCCTCCGCTTGTTCCTGCATCAAGAAAGCTTATCCCCTGCTCTTTAAGGCGGGCAGCTCTTTGTTCGGAATCCTTATAATGTGAATTACCTCCATCAACAAGAATGTCCCCCCTGTCAAGCAATGGAGCAAGATGGTCGATTGTATTGTCGACCGGAGCGCCAGCCGGTACCATCAGCCATATCAGGCGGGGAGATTCAAGCTTACCGGCAAGCTCTTCCAGAGACTTGGCTGCAACTGCTCCGTTTCCTGCAAGGGCTGCAACAGGCTCTTCAGAGAGATCAAAAACCACAAGCTCATGACCGCATTCCAGAAGATGCTGCGCCATATTGAACCCCATTTTTCCCAGCCCTACAACTCCTGTTTTCATAACTCTCTTAATCAGTATTATGTGCTGAAACCGCCAAACGGTCACGTATCTCAACGCGGCTTTTTGACTGGTTCACCATCTTTTGGTAGTAATCAATCACAGCACCGTTGACTGCGCACCACGACTGTGCCTGTGCAAAAGCAAGTCCTCGGGCTTTCAGCTCCTTATATCGGACAGAATTATCCAGCAGTTCAAGGCATTTTTCATAAAAATCACTGACATTTCCTTCAGCGGCAACAAGTCCGGCAGCCGACCGTTCAACAACGTCCCGGCAGCCGCCAGCATCCGAAACCACTGCAGGCAAGCCAGACGCAAGCGCTTCAAGTGCGACATTACAAAAAGCCTCGGTTGTTGAAGGAAACAGAAATATATCTCCACAGGCATAGGCCACAGGCAATTCCACTCCTGTAAGATACCCGGTAAAAATAGCTTCCGGCATTCTTCGCTTCATCTCCTCCTCCTCCGGTCCAGAACCAATCATCACAAATCTCACCTTGTCAGCATATTCCCCCTGCATAAATCTGTCGTATACCCTCATGACAACCTCAATATCCTTGTAGAGCACAAAACGCCCGGCATACACAACAACAGTCCTGTTACCGACATTCCAGGCAGAGCGCATCTTTTCGGAACGGCGCGACGGGTCAAAAAGCTCCTTGTCTATACCCCGCGACCAGATTGCAATGTTTCTGATAGTATAACCAGCCAGCTTCGATCGAACACACTCATTCGGGGCAAGAACAATACTGCAACTGTTATAAAACCAGGTCAGATATTTCCAGGCCGGCTTTACTGCAAACCCGAGACGATAATAGGCAAGATAAGAAGGGAAATCCGTGTGAAAGGCGGATGCCACCGGAATGTTTTTTTTCAGGGCGTACAGAAGAAACTGCCTGCCGATGATATCGGGCGTAGAAATATGCACAATATCAGGCCCAAACGCTTCGAGCTGCCGGTGAGTTTCATTCCTGAAAAAACCGAGTTTGTAATCAGGATAAAGGGGTATCGGCACAGATGGCATTGGGTGGACGACTAACCCGTTGTGATTATCTTTGGTTGAAACATCAGGAGACCATACTGCCACCTCATGCCCGTTTTTCCTGAATGAAGAAACCAGTTGATAGATGGATTTTACTGCGCCGTCCTTGTCTTTGACATAAGTCCCCGCGTATAAGGCAATCTTCATAAGAATTAAGTTTCCATGCCGCCAATCTCATACACACCACATCAGGCACGATCAGCAATCATGAACTTGAAGGTAACATTTCCCATGAAAAATCCATCATATCAACCTCATTCAACTGACAGCAAGAGAGAGTTTTGCGACTTTTGGATGGACCAGCCTTTTGTAATTCTCATAGGAAAGCCTGAGCAATTCGGTATGAGCTCCAGCGTTGAAGGCAATTTCATCATCATCTTCAAGCTCTTCAGAGACATAAACATTCATACCATAAAGATTACCAAAGGGCGGCATGGCACCGATCTCGCATTCAGGAAACAAATCTGCAAATTCTTTCTCACTGGCAAGATCCACTTCACGTGCTTCGGTCAGTTTACGTAAAAGCTCAAAATCAAGCTGACGGGAAGCGGGCAAAACAACCATGGCCATTTTGCCGTCAAGAGAAACGATAACGGTTTTGGCGAGTTCTTTTCCCGGCACATGGGCTGCCGCCGCTATCTCCTGAGCCGTGTAGGCCGGAGAATGGCTGACAACAAAATACCTCACGGCATGACTGTCAAGAAACTCCCTTAATTTGCGGATAGGCATAGCAATCTCCCCTGTTAAACGGTTATAATGACAAGACATAAAAAATCCTGACGCGTCACGTTTCAGAAGCCGACCCTCAGGCCGAGCATCACGTTATGCGTGCCGATACTATATTTATGATTGCCAGCCAGTTCTGCACTGGATGCACTAAAATAGCGATACTGTGCATCCAGTGTGGTAAACGGTGCTACACTGATGCCCGCGCCTCCTCCGAATTGCCAGGCAAAAACCGTGTCTTCAACAGTACTGCCAAAGCCATTATCTTCGTTAACCTTTGCCACGCCGACTCCAGCAATGACAAAAGGCTTAAGAGGAGAAAAAGGAATATCCAGATTGATATAACCATTACCCATAAATGTCGTCATCGACTCCGATGCATCACTATTGTGAACCCCGTTTTTCTGGTGCCCCAGTTCGGCTTCAAGACGATATTGAGCGCCATCAAGTCCAATGGCTCCAACAAGATCATAACTGGTATCATAGGATCTGGCTGTAAGCTCAGAATCGCCCAGCGAAGCAAGACCTATGGACCCGCTTACATAAGGTGTTGCCGCAATAGCAGATGAAACGGAAAATCCTGAAACAATAAATCCAACAACAATTCCTGCAATTGCTTGTTTCATTGCTGACTCTCTATTTTTTTGACCCGGAAAAAACCTGCGCAACAAACTATGCCATAGAAGTAAAGTAATACATTACGGCAAGACGACCAACCCTCACGACGGCCTGTTTCCTCGGACCCACTCTTTTAGTGCAGGGTGAGCTGTTCGGTATCCTACGTCAATAAGCTCAGCTATCTGGCAACAATCGACCAGGTTAAATTCCGAAAGATCGGGCGAAATACATAAATCCACCATCTCTGTCTGCAAGGCCGTCGTATTGGTGATGGTTGTATAAAAGGCATTGAGCAAAAGCCCTATGATATTATAAGGTTTTTTGAAGGCATGACGAGCAAGGAGATCAACACAGATGACCGATTCAGCACCACCGTCAATGAGAGGGGAAACCGGAACATTTTCTGTAAGAACGCCATCAACATGGAGCACCCCGCAATATTCAACCGGCCTGAAAAGGCCGGGAATACAACTACTTGCCATGATTGCAGTTGCAACATCTCCTTCAGTAAAGACTACTTTTTTGCCGGTACCAATATCAGTAGCAACCATTGAAAGTGCTATCGGAGCATCCTCAATATTTTTATGGCCAAGCAGTTCGGTTACAATACCACCAAATTTTTTATTCGACAGAAGGCCGTACTGTGAAAGCTCAAGACCCGAAAGATCAAGCCAGTCAAGATCGAGAGCGATGTCGCGAACCTCCTGCCAGCTTTTACCAAAGGCATGAAGCGCGGCAATAAAAGCGCCGATACTGGTTCCGCTGATCATCGAAACAGGAATATGCAGTTCGGTCAGTGCCCTCAGCACTCCAACATGGGCGGCACCCAGAACGGCACCACCTCCAAGCGCAAGAGCAGTATGCTTCATAGAGGAAAAAGGGAAAACAGATGTTTGAGAATTCCGAACTTCCTTATGCTGTAGGGCGGGTAACGCAGAGCGGGATCAGGATAGAGCGCTCTTTTCATCACGCTTCGCTTAAAGGAAAAGGTTTCAAAACCAGCCTTGCCGTGATAGGCACCAAATCCGCTACTTCCGATCCCGCCGAAAGGAAGAGTGTATAGTGCCGCATGAAAAAGCAGATCATTGATACATACTCCACCTGAACGCGATAGATGCACTACCCGCTCCTGCACATCCCGGTCAGAAGAAAAAAGATAGATCGCCAACGGTTCCTTCGCACTTCGGATGATATCAAACACTTCTTCAAGTTCTTTATAAGCAATAACCGGCAGCAGGGGACCGAAAATTTCCGACTGCATGACCGCTGATGTAGGTGTCACACCACGAAGAATCGTCGGAGCGACATAACGTTCGTCAAAGTCAGTCTCTCCTCCTCTCCAAACCGAAGAGCCAACAAGAAGCGTTTCAAGCCTTTTGAAATGCTGCTCATTAACAATGCGGGGATAATCAGGACTCAGCCGGGGATCATCACCGTAAAAAGCGGTGATGGCCTCCCGCATTGAGCTGAGAAGTTCAGCCTCCCGCTTCTCATGCACAAGAACATAATCCGGCGCAAGACAGGTCTGGCCTGCATTCAGAAACTTGGCCCAAACAATGCGTCGCGCCGCCACCCGAATATCCGAATTCATATCGACAATACAGGGGCATTTCCCTCCAAGTTCAAGCGTTATCGGAGTCAGATGCCTTGCCGCAGCAGACATGACCTCGCGACCGATCGTATAGCTGCCGGTATAAAAGATATAGTCGAACCGCGCTTCAAGCAGGCTCTTCGCCACTTCCACACCACCTTCAATCACACATACCGCGCGACGATCAAGATAGTGCCCCAACCCTTCAGCAATAATGGATGAAGTATGGGGAGCATGTTCTGACGGTTTGATAACTGCACAATTTCCGGCGGCAAGAGCACTGATGAGGGGGGCGAGACAAAGATTCAGCGGGTAGTTCCATGCCCCGATGATGAGCACAACTCCATAGGGCTCACGCGAATAATAGCCTTTGGCTGGCTGATAAATGAGGGGAACAGAAACCTGGTGGGGCTTCATCCATGATTTGAGATGCTTCAGGGCAAAGCGTATCTCCCCACGAAGATATCCTGTTTCAGTTAAAAAAGTCTCTGCCGCCGACTTTCTGAAATCTTCATGCACCGCATCAGCAATATCCTTTTCCCGCTCAACAAGAAACGTGTCAAGTGCAAGCAACTGCGATCGCCGCCACTTCAATTCCCGGGTAATTCCATGTTGAAACGTCTCTCTCAACAACGCCAATTCGGGCAACACCTGATCTTTTTGCATTTGAGATGTTTCTAAACCATTACCATCTACACTCCTGCTGCCAAAACTTCCGCTTGCAATGTAACGAAAAAGGCGTTCAGCCGGATGGCTGGTTTTTTGCCGAGGGCAATCTGTTCAGTACATTGTAACAAACATCAAATATTTTACAACAACTATGACCCTATACTCTTGATGGAATGGATCACGCAGCCTGAGGCATGGATTGCTCTGGCAACATTAACAGTGCTCGAAATTGTTCTCGGTATCGACAACATTATATTTATTTCGATTATCGTCGCACGATTACCGGAAGAACAGCGAAGCAAAGGGCGGGTTATCGGGCTTGGGCTCGCCATGATGACAAGGATCGCTCTCCTACTCTCGATAACCTGGGTTATGGGACTGACAGGCAATCTGTTTACCATCCTTAGCCATAATGTTTCAGGACGAGATCTGGTACTTATTGGCGGCGGACTCTTTCTGCTTGCAAAAAGCACCCAAGAGATCCACCAGAGCCTTGAAGGCGCAGAGGAAGAGACAAAAAAAGGCGGATCAAGAGGCAATTTTGCCTTCACCATGCTGCAGATTGCCGTAATCGATATTGTTTTTTCTCTTGACTCAGTGATTACGGCTGTCGGGCTTGCTAAAAATGTCGCAGTCATGATCATTGCCATTATAATTTCAATCGGCATCATGATGCTTGCGGCCAAATCAATTGGCGATTTTGTTGAAGAGCACCCGACCATAAAAATGCTTGCCCTGAGTTTTCTCATTCTGGTCGGTGTCACTCTGCTTGCAGAAGGCGCCGGGTTTAGCATCCCGAGAGGGTACCTCTATTTTGCCATGGCTTTTTCCCTCTCCGTTGAAATGCTGAACATCCGGCTGCGTAAAAAAGCCGCCAAACCTGTCCATCTTCATCCAACCATGAATATTGACGGCGACAGCGCCTGAACAATTGTTAAGAGGAGCTTGACAGGGCTGTAAGCGCTACAGGACAAGAGCAAACGGTTGATGTCAGAACTGTTATCATGGGCATCAGGCAAATCAATACATTCACTTCAGCACCAAACGTTCCATAAGAATAGCCGCAGAGATGGAGGCATTGAGCGATTCGACCTGCACTTTTTTACCCCTATGCGGTATCCGGACAAGCAAGTCCGTCAACGATTTTACCTGTTCACTAATGCCATTAGCCTCGTTACCGATCACCAGGACCACTTTTTCAGGCCAGACAGCGAATTCTCTGAAATCCTTTCCGTCCAGTGACGAGCAAACTATCGTATAGCCACGTTTTTGAAGGAAACGGAGTTCATGGGCCAGAGACTCTACTCCGTAATGGCTGAGTGTAAAGATGCTTCCCGCGCATGATCGGACAACCTTTGCATTATACCGGTCTGCGGTTCCGACGGTGCAGATCATCGCATCTGCACCAAACCAGACCGCCGTTCTGAGAATGGTCCCCACATTACCCGGATCCTGAACATCATCAAGGGCAACAATGAGTGATTGCCCCGGCTTCTCGTTACCCTCATCCCCATTCGGTATCTGCTGGCGAAAAACGCCGAAAATCCCTTGCGACGTCGAGGTCTGGGCAAGCTGCTCACCCTCTTTTTCGGTGACAGAAAAGACCTTTCCCTTGTACGTTTGAGCGAAGCGGGCAACATCTGCTTCTCCCTCCCTGATCAGCAAGGCAACAAGCATCTCTTCATCTGGCAGGTTCATGCACAGCTCCCTGACCGTACGAAGCCCTTCGGCAAGAAAAAGCCCTTTCGAATCCCTGAACTTCTTTTGATGGAGTTTTACAAAGTCCCGAAGTCTGGATTTGCTTAACGCAACCTGCGTCATGACTGCGCCCCGGCTCTTTTGAGACTTGAAATCACCGATGTCGGATCATGCGAAAAATCAGCAGGTGGAACGCCAGCGCCCCGTGAAAGAGCCTCGCTGTCAAGTTCAACGGAGAAGCCATCTGCGCCCTTCGAATCATCCTCTGCGCCGGTCATACAACGACGGATATACGCATCGAAACTCTCTTTCTCCATTGAGTGCCCTTCCAGAGCTGACTGCTGCTCCCCGTCAACTCCCCCTGTGTCGCGAATCGAAGAAGAGGATGCTTCAATCATGACCGTAATCTTGCACATCACCTCCTCCCGTGACAACTCACCAAGGCCAGCTTTTTTCACCAGCCTGCAAAAAGAGGCTTCATCAATTTTTTCCATCATCTGAAGCAATGGCCCAAGCCCCCCGTACATCTCCGCAT
The DNA here is from genome assembly GCA_903887845.1 of uncultured Chlorobiaceae bacterium. Lineage (GTDB taxonomy): Bacteria > Bacteroidota > Chlorobiia > Chlorobiales > Chlorobiaceae > Chlorobium. Next base: position 416 of record CAISRC010000139.1, on the reverse strand, counting down.
GAACCCTGATTGCCTCTTCAAGAGATACCGCAGCTCCACCTGCCGACTGGTTGCGGTTTTTTTGCGCAGCGTTTATCGGAGATGCAACAGAATTTTCTTTTGCACCTTTTACAGCACCCCCGCCAAGAAACTCCTCATCCACACTATATTCCCTGAGCCGATCCCGCATGATATCAGTACGTTTCTCCCTTGCACGCCTCATCGAAACAGAGTCCATCTCAGGAGACTGCTGCAGCAGGAGCCGCACAACCAGAAAAATGCCCGTCAAGGCGACAGCAATAACGAAACAGAAAAGAATCAGCTCCAGCTTGAAGCCAAACAACAATACCACAAACAACTCTCCGGCTATAAGTCCTAAGAATAAGGTGAGAAGAAGTTTCAGGAAAAAACGTTCATTCATAGTACTGGCCTTCATT
>CAISRC010000138.1 GCA_903887845.1 uncultured Chlorobiaceae bacterium | reverse complement strand
GCCCTTCTTTTCTTCAAAAACAATTCCCTGGAGATTTTTAGGTATAATAATGTTCGGCTGGCTGATATAATCAATGCAGACAAATTTTTTATCAGGAAATTCCGATGCAATCCTTGTAATATCTTCACTGAAAAGCAGACCGACACCTATAACAAGCCCAATATCAGGGTCTGTTGCCATCTGACGCAAGGCCGCCTCCCGATCCGCCCCTTCTCCCTGTGGTTCAACGTAGAGAAAATTGGTACCATACATCTTTTTTGCAATCTCAAGGCCGTTATAAGCAGAATCATTGAATGATTTATCGCCCCGGCCTCCAACATCAAAAACCAGCCCAATCTGCAGCTTTCTATCCGAAGAGTGTTCTTTCACTGTTTTTTCTCTGTTTTTGCCGGCACAACCGGCAAGAAAAAACACAAGACAGAGAAAAACGGAAAGCCTATACTTCATCTATTTATTAAAAAAATTGTTAGTTAAACAATAGTAAATAATAACAGCGAACAGCGAGTTTGTTTAGAACGGAATTTAGGAAAAACTCTCTTTAAAAACGACAGCGTTTCTTGATAAAATATCCAATTTGCATTTTGCTCTTTTCGTACGCTCAATATTTGTTTGGCTTTGCCATAAGGACAAGAAAGCTCATCTAATCAACCCCAAAAAAAGAGAGTAAGAAAATGTTGGTGAGTTTGATGCATCTATAAAATTGTAAAACTCCCTAAAATGTTTTTATATTGACATTATAGTCAGGACATGAACAAATCCCTCTTTAAATTGACATGCCTATGCCTCCTCAACAACCATTTTCCTCATCTGCCAGTGTGAGTCTTTCCATACAAAAACTCATCCGAACCTATTCCATTAGTGTTCTATGTATTGCAATGTCCGTCTTCCAGTTTACACTGCCTGGCACCGCACTTTGTGATCTTCCCTCTGAAACCAAAGTTCAGGTAGCCCCCGTTGCCGGGCCTACCCGTCTGACCGATTCTATGCAAAGCTTTTTTAATAATGTCACTCAATATTTTGGAACCCGATACCGGTTTGGCGGTCAGACTCCCAGAGGGTTTGACTGTTCAGGTTTTGTGCGTTTTATGTATGACAAGGTATTTAATATGCATCTTCCCCGATCTTCAAGAGAGATGTCTTCCATAGGGAATAAAGTTAGCAAGAATGACCTGCAACCTGGAGATCTTGTTTTTTTTCAGACAAGTGGTCAGCGAATTAACCATGTAGGCATTTTTATCGGTAATGATACCTTTGTTCATTCTTCACTTTCCAAGGGAATTACCGAAGACCAACTCAAGCAGGAGTATTTCGAAAAAAGATTTGCCGGAGCAGTACGTTTGCTTGATCCGGCGACTGACAAATTACCTCACCTCCCTTTGCAACAGGAAGATACCGGAAACGACCATCCTGATTCCTGAGAATGGCAGCAGACCACATTTTACATGAAGAGTCTGCTGCTCCTACAGTTATATTTTCAGGACCTTATCGAGTCTCAAAAATATTCTGAAGAGATAAAAGAAGCGTATTGATAGAGAACGGCTTCTGAATAAAGTTCACCCCCGGATCAAGTAACCCGTGACCGGTAATAATATCGGTGGTGTAACCCGACATAAACAGGGTTCTTAGGTCTGGATAGAGTGAGAGAAGCTTTTTTGATAGATCACAACCATTCATCTCGGGCAAAACAACATCAGTCAAAAGCACGTGAATGTGACCCTTGTGTTTATTTGCAATACTGATTGCTTCACCGGGAGTTGCAGCATTGAGTACCTTATATCCATTATTTTCAAGCGTAAACTTACAGATATTCAGGATATCTGGTTCATCTTCAACAAGTAATATTGTTTCTTTGCGGTGACTGATCATCGGCGTTTGCTCTCGCTCTTCCGTACCTTCATAACCTGTATGTCGGGGCAGGTAAATTGTAAAAACGCTACCCTTTTCCCGCTCACTCCGGCAATCAATAAAGGAGTTATTCTGTTTGACAATACCATAGACAGTAGAAAGTCCCATGCCGGTACCTCTCCCCACCCCTTTGGTGGTAAAAAAAGGCTCGAAAATATGGGGCAGATCCTTTTTCTCAATACCGCTGCCATTATCGGTCACAACAAGCGTCACATAGTCACCCGGTTTTTTGCAGGGATGACCGGCAATGCATTCTGCTTTATCAACATGAACCCAACCTGTTTTGATAATAATTTTGCCGATGCCTCTTATTGCATCACGTGAGTTGACGCAAAGGTTCCCGAGTATAAGATCTATTTGAGCAGGATCTATTTTTATCAGCGTACGTTGACGTTCTGGTATCCATACCAGAGAGATATTCTCACCGATCATCCGCCTCAGAAAAGGAAGCATCCTCTCAACCATCGTGTTCAGATCAAGAACTATCGGCATCACCGCCTGTTTTTGAGAAAAAGCAAGAAGTTGGCGGGTCAGATCGGCAGACTGTCCTACGGCTTTAAGAATAATCTTCAGATTTTCTAGCAACGATTCTTCAATAGTGTGCATAGAAATGGCCATTTCGACATTTCCAAGTATTATTCCTAACATATTATTGAAATCATGAGCTATACCTCCGGCAAGCTGACCTACCAGTTCCATTTTTTGCGCCTGTAAAAGCACTTCCTGGATTTTTTGTTCCGAATGCTCTGCTCGTTTGCGAGCAACAATATCCCACGCAAGATTGGCAAGAGCGCTCACCATCCTCAAATCATCCTCATCATAATCATAAGGTTTATCTTCAACACAAAAAATTGCGGCGACAGTTACCCCGCGCGTTAACGGAATAAAGATTCTGCGCTGTATTTCGGAAGAGAAATCGGGATCGTCAGAACGATTTGCAGGTATTGCACAATTATAAAATCCGCCATTCTGTTCCCTTACCACATCAGCGATCATCTCTTCTTCAGTGAACGAAAGATAATGTTCTTTGACTTCCATCGATTGCATCTTGACTTGCATACCGGAGGAAAAGACCCGCAATGCAGGTATTGCCGGATCTTCAGTAATAAAGCGACAAAAGCCAATCGAACTCTCAGTAAGGCGTTCAGCCTCATCCAATGTAGCCCTCAGCAACTCCTCAACAGAATGTGACTCCATATTAAGAAGACGTAAACGAAAAGCAGTAATGGCTTCGAAACGTTTACGCTCAGTAATGTCAATACCTATAGCGATCACAAACGGTTTGCCATTTACAATTATTCTGCGCCCGGTTATCATCCGCCATTGGAATTTCGGCCCTCCGCGAAGCAATACTCTTCCTTCAGAAGTAACCTCAATCCCAAAATTCAAAATGTTCTGCATCGACTCAAAAGCATAAGCTTTATCATCAGGATGAAAAACATCAAGGGCATTCGTGTAGAGCATCTCATGTTCAGGTTTTCCTACTATCTCATCACGGTGATAGGCGTTCCACCAAACAAGTTGTCCGTTGGCATCATTAATAGAAAAGGAACCGGGAATACTTTCCACTACAGCTTTGCTAAAAGCTGATTCATACTCACTCCTCTCTGCTTCTGTCGAGAAAGTCCCTATGGTATTATCACTCATTTTCGTTACTATCAGAAATTCTTTGAAGCGTCCAATATAATTCCAGAGATTTCCAGTAACACTGGATAGATGCTGAAATTGAAAATTTTTGAAGGCATAAAGTTTTTGAACTTGAATGTAACGAAAAGAATACTTGTAATACAGGATCAAACTCCCCCAGTCCCCTCTATGAAACTCTTTTTTAATCGGGTCTTGATTTTGCTTTTTTCGGGTAGCACATTAGCTGCACTCTTTTTTCTAAGCCTTGGTGTTCTGGTTTCACAATATGCGGACAGTCCCGAAAAATCCGATGTCATTATTGTGTTAGGAGGTGATAATGGGCTGCGAATACAGAAAGGAGCGGAACTCTTCCATGCCGGGTATGCCGCGCATATTATTTTAACAGGTATTGATGAAAGGTTTTACCGTCCAAATCACCCCAACTGGCGTGAACGTCGAATGATGGAACTCGGTGTACCAAAAAATGCCATTAAGGTCGATGCTAAATCAAAAACGACTTGGGAGGAAGCCTTGAATACATCAAACACAATGGGAAAAAAAGGATGGAAAAGTGCACTTATCGTCAGCGACCCGCCGCACCTGCTCCGCCTTCATCAGACTTGGAGCAGGGCATTTGAAGGGACATCAAAAAAATTCATTCTGATTCCGACAAATCCTGCATGGTGGAACAGGGTTCTATGGTGGCGAAACAAGAAAAGTTATCAGTTTGTCATCAACGAAATCAAAAAAAACCTTTTTTACGCGGCAGTACATTATTGATTGTCAGGTTCCAGCCATCATAGCTTCAACATCGACAGCAACAGTTCCTATAGTTTTGATACCAAATTTCTCGACCAGTACAGCAGCAATCGTTGGGGTAAGAAACTCGGGAAGTGTTGGCCCGAGGCGAATACCTTTCACTCCAAGAAAAAGCAATGCAAGGAGCACAGTAACAGCTTTCTGCTCGTACCAGGCAATGTCGAAAGAGATTGGCAATTCATTGATATCTTCAAGAGCAAAAACCTCCTTAAGTTTCAAGGCAATGACGGCAAGCGAATAAGAGTCATTACACTGTCCGGCATCGAGAACACGGGGAATACCACCGATATCACCAAGCTCAAGTTTATTATAACGGTACTTTGCGCACCCTGCCGTCAGGATGATGGTATCGTTCGGCAATGCAGCAGCAACATCAGTATAATAACGGCGTGAAGCATGTCGGCCATCACAACCGGCCATCACAATAAAGCGCTTGACTGCGCCGGACTTCACAGCATCCACAACCTTGTCGGCAAGAGCAAGCACCTGATTGTGCGCAAATCCTCCGACAATCTGGCCATTTTCAAGCTCTATGGGTGGCTTGCAGGTTTTGGCAAGAGCAACAAGCGCCGAAAAGTCTTTCCGGCCACCCTCTGGCCTGGCGGGAATATGTTTCAGCCCTGGATAACCGGCCATACCGGTAGTAAACATCCTGTTGCGATATGCTTCACGAACCGGAACAATACAGTTGGTTGTCATGAGAATCGGCCCATTGAAAGAGTCAAATTCCTTGTCCTGTGACCACCAGGAACCACCATAATTGCCAATAAAGTGGGGATATTTCTTGAACGCAGGATAGTAGTGCGCAGGAAGCATCTCACAGTGCGAATAGACATCAACACCTTTTCCTTCGGTCTGTTTGAGCAGATCCTCCAGATCACGCAGGTCATGGCCTGAAATCAGGATACCGGGATTCTGGCCGACACCGGTTTTCACCATGGTAATCTCGGGATGTCCATACGTTTCTGTGTTTGCCTTGTCGAGCAGCGCCATTGCCTTGACAGCCACGCCACCAGTTTCCAGTACGAGGGCGGTCAGCTCGTCAGACGAAAGATCTTTGGTTAGTGCAGCAAGGCCTTTGACGTAAAAACCATAAATATCATCATCGTGATAGCCAAGAACGGCTGCATGATCGGTATAGGCTGCAAGTCCCTTGATGCCAAAAAGCACAAGGCTTTTCAGTGAACGAAGGTCTTCGTTTTCACTGAGGCTGTCGAGCCCGACAACGAGGGCTTTCAAAAGAAAATCCTCCTTTGAACTTCCACTCCACTGAGTAGCGTCATGGAGGGGCTTGCAAGCCAGCCTTGCATTCAATTCGTCGCGCAGGGCAAGAGTTTTCAAGATCTGAACAACAATTGCATCCTCATCAAAATTGGTATTGGTAACCGTGACAAAAAGCGACTCGCTGATAAGCTGGCCGACTTTTCTTGATACGCCCTCAGGGAGTTTTTCAGCAGAAAGCGCAAGCCCCTCGGTTGTATAGACAAGTACATCCTGGAGTTTTGCTGTCAATTCATCCTTTCCGCAGACCCCTAGCGCTCTGCATCCGGTACCATGAATGCTCTCCTGACATTGGTTACATAACATTCCCATCGTCCTATCCTCCATTATTATATTGTTATCGAGATAGTATAATCACTGATAGCTTCCGTAAACTCACCGCAACTTGCTCGATCATTTCCCCTGTTATACCACGCCTCAGAATTTTCCGGATGCTTCAGAATAATTCTGCATATTTCAGGCCGTGCCTCGATACCCGCCCATCGCATCCTTCAGCATATTACCGTCATTTAATTCAATTATCCGTTATCAATTTGTCACATTATCCTAAACCCACTCCTCAGACAAAATTTCACCCTGCAGGCCGACAACAACCTTTTTCACCGGCACCTTGCACCGGGCATTGCGAAGCGCCTCAGTTACAATCGACATCAACCCGCCACAACAGGGAACCTCCATGATTGCAACAGTGATGGTGTTGAGGTGAGCTATATCAATCATTGCGGTAAGCTTCTTGACATAAATTTCCATATCGGAATCAAGTTTCGGGCAGGCAATGGCCAGACTTTTTCCGCGCATGAAAGACGCATGGAAATCCCCGACTGAAAAGGCGGTGCAATCTGCCGCAAGCAGCAACTCTGAACTTTGGTAGTAGGGCGCCTGCGGTGAAACCAGGTGAAGCTGAATCGGCCATTGACAGAGGGCACTCTCAAGACCCACAGAAGGCGAGGCACGTCGGCTTCCCTTTTCATTGAAGTCCATCATCCGGCTCCCAGGGCAACCTCCACCATGGCCTGAATGAGAATGAGGGGGCGCAGTTATTTCCGAGCTCTCATGTTTAAGAGGATTGGCAATCCCTTGCTCTTGAAGGTATTCAAGCGCCTGCTCCAGAAAAACATTCTGGCCATGATCTGCAAGATGCTGCAGATGCGCAGCAATGACATTAGTGCCGCCCGGCACAATACTCTCATGCATCACTCGTTTTTCATCATAGGATTCAGCCTCCCGGGTTTCAATCTTCATTGCTCCTGTTGGACAATGACCAAGACAGGCTCCAAGACCGTCGCAAAACAGATCACTGATCAAACGGGCCTTTCCATCAATAACCTGCAAGGCGCCTTCGGGACATCCCGGAATACAATCCCCACAACCGGAGCATAGTCTGTTATCTATCGTAATAATCTCTCGTTTCATCGTTCACCCTTTTGTTGTATTTCAGAAGACTGCTCTTCCCCATTCTTCAGCGCCGTTATCAGATTACCTGCCGCGTTGAGCTTCCGAAGCAGCTTTCCTATGGTTACCTGTTCAAATTCACTATTGACAACCTCCTCAATTCGCATGATTTCATGACGAAGCACACATCGTGAACGATTCCCACAAATCTGCTTGCGAAACATGCACTCCGACACCTGCACCATTCCCTGAAAAATTTCAATCAACTGCCTGACACGAGTCTCATCAGGATCCTTTTCCAGCATAAATCCTCCCTGAACACCCTCCTTGGACACAATCAAATCGTGACGAATCATCTCCTGCAACACGCCTCGAAGAAACTGGTAAGGCATATCCTGCTCAACAGCAATTGATTTAGCTGAAACATACTTCCCTCTTTTTGCTGCAAGCATCAAAAGAGCCCGTATCGCGTAATCCGTTTTTTTTGTCAGTACTTTCATAGCTTTTTTAATTGATATAAATATAGTATCAGTTATGAGGAAAACAAAATTATTATTTTGACCACTCACAAAATGTAAACGATGAAGAAACAATAGCATGGTTAGTTACCGTAAGGCACCAGACCCTTTATGAAAATTCAAGAGAATAAAGTGCGTAAAATCAATAAAAAATGGTAACCTGTTTCTAACGAGCTGGATCATTGTAAATTCAGGTTACTAAGGAAATTCACTCATGCTTGCCAGGAAAATGTCACCGCTTCACCCGGGAACCGTTCTGTTTGAAGAATATCTAAGCCCTATGAAGCTTAGTGAAAAAAGAGTTGCCGAAGATATACATATTCCGGTCTGGCGAATAAACGAAATAATTGCAGGAAAAAGGTGTATAACCGCCGAAACCGCTCTGCGTCTTGGCAGATATTTCGGTACACCACCCCAGTTCTGGTTTGGGCTGCAGATGGATTATGACCTTAAAGTCGCCTTGAACAATGAAGGAGCAAATATTGAGCGGGATATAATGGCCTATGATGAGTCAAGATCATAAGCCCGGTCAGTCGCTGTTGACTTCATCGTTTTCAGCTTCGGCTGCAAAATTCTTTGGTATCTGTCGGGTTACCTTGGCACCGAGCCTCCGAATTTCTTCGACCCTGGTGACAAGATTCCCTCTTCCCTCCTTGATGCGTTTCAGAGAGAGGTCAAGGGAGTCCGACACTCCGGAAAGTCTTTTGCGCGCCTCTGTCATAGCCTCAAAAACGAGAAGAACCTGATCATATATCTTCCCGGCTTTTTCGGCAATAAGTTCAGCATTACGGTTCTCATTCTCTCGTCGCCAGATCTGGGCGATGAGCTTCAGGGTGATCATTAATGTTGTCGGGCCGCACAGGACAACATTTTTTCCTGCCAGGTCATACATCAACCCTGGATCGGCCTGCATGACCGCCTGCCATGCTGGTTCAAGCGGAATACACAGAATGACAAAATCAAGCGTCCTGTTGCCATCGATGCCACTGTAATCTTTTGCCTGCAATTCGGCTATATGACGACGGACGGACTGCACATGCTCTTTGAGTGCCGTCTGGCGTTGAGCATCTTCATCAAGGGCACAAAATCGTTCATAAGCGGTAAGTGAAACCTTTGAATCTACAATCACCGCCTTGTTGCCAGGCAATAACACCATAAAATCCGGCCTTTTTAGTAAGCCATCCTCTTCGCAAAAGCTCTCCTGAGCCATATATTCCCGTCCTTTCTCCAGCCCGGAAGCTTCGAAGACTCTCTCGATAATCATCTCGCCCCAGTCACCCTGCTTCTTCGATTCCCCCTTGATAGCCCGAGCCAGAGTGTTTGCTTCTTCGCTGACTCTGCCGCTGAGCCTTTGCAGTTGGCGAACCTCCTCAATGAGCTGCCCTGAAAGGGCTGTATCAGTATCATGTACCTCTTCAATCCTTTTTCGATAAGCATCAAGCTGTTCGCGCAAGGGGGAGAGAAGAGCTTCAATACGTTCACGATTCTCCTGACCAAATGCTTTTCCCCGATCCTCAAAAATTCTGTTGGAGAGGTTTTCAAACTCAATTTTCAAACGCGATTCAGACTCCTGCATCAGAGCAGTTTTTTCTGCTGCGCTACGTTGTTCGTTACTGATATCAGCCTCAAGCCGCGCTTGCAGAATTTTCAGACTTTCAAGTTCCCGGGATTTTGATTCAAGCTTTATGGTTTCTGCACGCGCCTCCTCTTCAACACCTCGAAGTCGCAGGAGTTCAGCTTTTAAAGGAACATCACGTACGATACGGTACGCCACAAAGCAAAGCAAAGCAAGAAGAGCAAGGAGAATAGGAAAAGAGAGGGCTTCTATCATGATCGTATTAATAAATGGCCATTCATTTGAAAAGAATAACTTTTTTCTTACCTTAACACTCTTGAAAAGGCGAAGTGGCCGAGTGGTTAGGCAGAGGTCTGCAAAACCTTCTACAGCGGTTCGAGTCCGCTCTTCGCCTCCATCAACAAAAAAGCCTGCACAACGCAGGCTTTTTTGTTGAATACAGGTCCAACTATCCTATTTTCTCCGCACCGGAAACAATCGCTTTGACAAGCTTTTCAATGGTCGCATCATCCATCAGCACAGGAATATTAAGGCAGATACTGCTGCGCAGCATGATACCGGTTTTCGGCCAGAGTGCTTCAAGATCGGTGTCTCGGTACTGGTTATACTCACCAAGAAGATGACCCCATACTCCTGCGAAGTGCCAGTCAAGTGCTTCTGGTAAAATTTTGGTGCCAAAACCATTTTCGGTAAGGTGTGCTTCAAACTGAAGCGCCGCCTCGCGATTCCTGACCCTGAAAATCAGGGTATCCCCTTGTGAACCAGCTTCATCACTGAATGGTCTGAGAATAATATTATCAAGATGACGGATTGCATCCTTGATTTTTTTCTTGTTCTCCCTTGATGCTGAAAGAATGATATCAATTTTTGCAAGCTGGGCCAGACCGATTGCTGCAGTCACTTCACTGAGACGTAAATTAAGCCCTTTGGATCTTCGGGGATCCTTGCCTCTTGGAAGACCAGGCAGGTGCATGTGTCCGTGGTCTGAGAACTCGGCTGCACGATCATAGATCTCTTTGTCGTTGGTTACAATAATGCCGCCTTCACCAGTGTGGAGCGTTTTACCAGCATCAAACGAGAACGACGCAACACTGCCAAACGTACCAAGCTTTTGTCCCTTGTACGAAGCACCAAGCGCCTGCGCAGCATCCTCGATCAGTATCAGTCCATGCTTCTTGCAGAGTGCTGAAAGCTCATCCATTTTCGGTGAAGCCCACATTGGAATAGCCACAACCGCTTTCGTTGCAGGAGTGATTGCCTTTTCCACTTCAACAGGATCAAGATGATAGGTTTCATCAAGCTCAACCGGCACAGGTATTGCTCCGAGAGCACTGATAGCCTCCACTGGAGCTATGAACGTCCAAGCAGTCGTTATGACCTCATCGCCTGCTCCAATCCCGGCACCAGCAAGCGCGCAATGAATGGCTGCTGTCCCTGACGAAACGGCATGGGCATACTTGACGCCCATCCATGCTGCAAATTTCTCCTCAAACTCCCTTGCTTTATAATTACCACCACCGTAACGGTATAAATTGACTTTTTCCCTGCTGAAAAGTTCCTGTATTTCAGCAAGTTCTTCACGACCGATCAGTTCTGCTCCAGCCATAATAAGTATCCTGTTCTTTTAGGTTAATTGAAAAACAACATCCCGTGCAGATTCTTCGGTAAATTCAACGGGATTGCCCGAAAATGAACCTTTCAGGGCTTCTGACGCATTATGTGCAAACTCTGCAGCATTACCCTTGCCATATCCATACTGAACGAGTGTTGGGATCTGAAGCTGCCTGTAAAGTTCATCTATCTCCTCAAGCAGTTCGGCCGTTGCCTCTTTTGGTGAAGGGGTTGAGCGCATTGGATTGAGAAGGGCGTACTTTTCATAGCCATGAAGATGGTTGTAACGCATCACCTCCTTGAGAAAAATTGCTCCTGCAAGGCCGTGTGGCACACGATGCTTTACTCCAAGATAGTAGGCAAAACCGTTCGTCGGGCCGTCACCGGAATTCATGAGCGCCACCGTACCGCAGACGCTGCCTATCGCAAGATCAAGCCGGGCTTCAGCACGGTCGAGCTGATTCTGCTGCAAAGCATAAAAGGTACGCTGAAATCCTTCAATGGCAAAAATCCGGCTCAACGCGGTATGCTTTACTGAACCGAAACTGTCAACACAATGAACAAGGCTGTCCATGGCTGAAGCAATAACGCTTTCAAATGGGGCTGTCATGGAAAGCTGCGGGTCGATCACCGCTTTCTTGGGGAAATTTTTCCTGCTGTTAATGCCAAGCTTGCGACCCTCAACCTCGTCAATGAAGACCGCATTAAAGCTTACCTCAGCACCGCTGCCCAGCAGTGATGGTACCGTAATCAGCGGCAATGGATCATTTACTCCTGAAGGAAAGCCCTTGAGTGAGAGTGCCGGAACAGCATTGGTCATGAGAAGAGCAACTCCTTTGCCAAGATCAAGTGTACTGCCCCCGCCTATAGCAACAATGACATCAGGTGAATTACTCCGAAAAAATTCCGCAACATTTTCGAGATGAGCATAGGTGGGCTCACCGCCGAATTCATTGCAGTACAATACAGCATCTGTATATACCGATGTAAGGTTCTTCAGAACGTCCTGAAAATAAAGACTGCCGGTAACGTTGGAATCGTAAATGATACCGGGCTTCTTCCCTGACAACTGTACCAGATGCCCATTCAGGTTAAGCGCTTCGTTAACCCCGATAACAAGATCGGTGGATAAAAAGAAATTCATAAAAACAGTAATCTAAGGGTTCTGTTGGTTTCCATCCTGGAGTGCCAGGTTTTTTTTATAAAGGTAGTACTCAATTAAATCTATTTCTTCAAGAGTATCAATCTCCCAGGTTTGCCAAAACTCCATCTCATAGACCGAAAGCTTTTCGCCAATCCTGTTGCCGAAGGTAACAAGAGTTTCAGGTGTGAAAATATAGATTGAACCATTTTCGATGAACTGTATTGGCCGATCTTGACGCATTCCCCTGTTGCGGTAATCAAAGTTGACACTCGTCCACCTTCCTTTACGCGATTCCCACAAGGTGAGATCATCGGCTTTCGTCACAGAGATCAGTGAATCAGCCTTTTCGCGATGAAAAACATCTACTGCAGCATCAATATCACCGTGTTTCCGCAAAGGTGAGGTTGCCTGCAAGAAAACGATCGTGCTGACAGGAATCTTATATTCTTCTTCGATAACTCCAAGAGCATGAAGTATGGCCGATTCGGAGCTCGCCTTGTCCCCTGCAAGTTCCGGGGGCCGCACAATTACTTCCGCCCCATACTCCCTGGCTACGTCAGCGATAGCCTGGGCATCAGTCGAAACAAAGACTTTATCGATGTTCCTCGAGGCTAACGCTTGCAGAACAGTCCAGGCAAGTAATGGTTTTTGTGCAACTGGATAAATATTCTTCTCTTTCAACCCTTTGGAGCCGCCTCTTGCGGGAACGATTGCTACTGTACTCATAGAAAAAAATAGTTTCGGTTCAACCGTCAATCACCTGCCGGCAGACATCAGCGATTTTTTTTGCTGCAGATTTATTCTGGAGAGGAGTCAGAGCTTTTAACTCCTCAGGTTTCAGGCCGCAGTGCACAATTTTGTTGAGAGCGGAACCTACAAAAATCGTTGATGAAAACTGAGCGATCAGCATTCGGGAGTTAGCAATCATCTCTTCAGTTCTTCCTTCACTGAACACAAGACTGTCTGGAGCATAGCGTTCGATTTCCCTGATAGCCCGTTCTACATTTTCATTGGGATGAAGCTTGAAAAGAAGCTGGTGATAACCCGCCATTTCAAGGTATTTCTCAATATTTTTCCGGCGATTCTCATAAACAAATGTCTCACGGTTATCAGACGTGCAAACAAGCACATAATCGTGATGTTTAAAATCATTCTGAAGATACTGCTCGCAATTATCGAAGTTCGGAATGCTGGTCACTTCAATTTTTACAGGGCTGACTCCCTTGCGAATAAAGAGTTCGCGGTATCCTTCACTGGCAACACAAAACTTCTCATAGGCATCGGATAACCCTGTAGTAGCCGTACCGGCAATCCAGCGTGGCACCCACTGGAAGTTCCTGGCGAGATGGTAAAGGATAGTTTCAGGTTCAGTCATTCCTTCCTGTACCAGTACAATTTTCTTTAACCGGATATGTTTTGGCACAATGAGATCCGTACAGGTAACCACAAGATCATAAGCATGCGCGAAACCACCTTGATCAAGCTTTAAATGATGAGAACGAAGATAATCAAGGGTTCGTTCTGATCGCTTACGCCCCATAATGGTAAATTCAAGCAGTCCGATATCACTGGCTGTTCCGAGAAGACCGTCGCTGAAAAAAGGAGAGAAATACTGGTCATAATCCGTCAGCCATCCCGCAATCTGATGCATCTGGGTAGTCTGATTCATCGAACCGCAAATAAATAAAATTTTTTTCTTCATGACCCTCCCTTACCGACTTCTTCTGCATCATGCAGATGAACCCCTGAAAAAAACATGATTCCGTAACCGACAGCATACCAGATAACCTCCTTGAGACGCCTTAACAACACAAATGCGCCTCCATAAGCAAGAACATCATGCATTCCGAGAGCCTGAAAAAACGCCAGGTATCCAAGATCCTGTATCCCGAGTCCCGAAGGGATAAAAAAGAATAACGTACGGAGCATCGTAAGGGCTATATCAATGGCAAGCACTTGTAAAAATGAAATCTCAATACCCATAAGCCTCAATATAATATAACTTTCAATCGCGAGCGTGCTCCAGGCAAGAAGATAGATAAACAGTACAGGAACCAGCTTTCCGGCAAAAGATCCTCTGTAACTCTTAAGCTCCTCATCAGTATCAAGAAATCCTGATTCCTTCACAAGCAGCCATATTTTTAGTCTCTTGAATGGAACAAGCATCAAAAGCCGATGAACATTTTGGGCAGCTTTGCCGTTGAGAAGCAACAAAAGAAAAAAGAGAAAAAGCAGAAAAACCACCATGCCAACCCCGACCATAAGATAGCCAAGCCCTTCGAATCCAAGCATCCGGACAGAAACCACCTGAAGAAGTGAAAAACCTGCAATAGAACCGATAATCGTATAAAGCCCCTGGGCCACGCCAAGCATGAGCTTGCGAACAGCCACGCTTGCCACACCGGAAGGCAGCGGAATACCTATAAACCGACTGCAGAGAAAAGGACGAAGAGGTTCACCGATAGCCACTCCCGCCGGAAGCGTCATGGAAACAGTTTCAGCAATAAACTGTATTTTCAGGAGCTTGAAAAACGGTATTGTAATGATACTTCTGGGAAAAACCCTTGTCCAGGCAAAAGTTTCCAGAAGATGAAGCATAAAAAAAGGCAAAAGAATAAATACCGAAGAAAAACCGATTGAAGAAATCAGTTCAGCCGAACGGTATAGATCAAGTTTGCTGAAAAGATAAATAATCAAAATAATACCAAGACCGAGCCCGACATAGCCTGTCCATGAAAAACTTGATTTTTTCGTCATCTGCATGAATAATCAGGAAACAAGGCTAAAAAAATGCTCAAAACTCATTATCACAATTTGCAAAGATAAGAATGTATCGTTAAATATTTATTGATTCATTGCAAGTGTCGTAAAACCCACTGTGGAGCATAGACTATTCTCCCCATTAAGGCTCTCAATCACAAGAAAATATCTTTTGCTGATGGGACTTCTCAATCCTGAATTTCAGACACTGCCGGAAATGTTCTCCTCAGTTTTTAACCATTACAGGGGGGAGGATGATTCGAAATTTCCTTTTGCAAGAAAAATCAATGGGATATATCAACCCATCTCTTATCGGGCGTTTGAAGAAGATGTGCACTTTTTCGAGGCGTTTCTGAAACACAACGGCGTGGAGGCAAAAGACAGGGTAGCCATTCTGTCGGAAAACAGACCTGGATGGTATCTGGCCGATATGGCTGTTTTGAACATCGGTGCAATCAATGTGCCACTCTACCCCTCTTTGCCATCCAACCAGATCGAATACGTTCTAAACAACTGCAGCGCAAAAGCTATTGTTGTCTCAAACATGCTTCAGCTTGGCAAAATCCTTTCGATCTGGCAAAACCTTCCAGAATTAGAGGTCATTGTTGTCATGAACCGACTTGAGGAAGGCATTGAAGATGTTCTTGACCTGAACCAGGCAAAGGCAATGGGGAAAAAAATTCTTGAAGAAACGCCATGGTTTCTGGAACGAACACCTGTCGAACCTGACGATGTTGCCACCATCATCTATACATCTGGGACAACAGGACTTCCAAAAGGGGTGATGCTCACACACCGCAATATTTGTGAAAACATCAAATCCTGTTCCTCGGTTATTCGTTTTGATGATTCTGACTGTGGACTCTCTTTTCTGCCTCTCTCTCACGCTTATGAACGAACTGGAGGCTATTACCTGCTCTTCTCATGCGGAGCTACTATTTATCTGGCCGAAAGCATTGAGACGATCGCGCTGAACATGACAGAAGCACAGCCAACCATCATCTTTACTGTGCCCAGACTGTTTGATCGCATCAAGATGAGCATACTTAAGCAGATTTCAACCAAAAGCATCATAAAACAGAAAATTTTTTACTGGGCGTTAAATACCGGGAAAAAGTATCACCGCGAGATTGATAATAATGCCAGAGTTCCAAAACTTCTCTCCATTGAGCATGCAATGGCCGAAAAGCTTGTCTTCAATAAATTAAAAAGAACACTCGGTGGAAGGCTGCGCTATTTTGTTTCAGGGGGCGCTGCTTTGCCGCAAAAGATCGGCGAGTTTTTCCAGGCGCTTGACATAAGCATCCTTGAGGGATATGGCCTGACAGAGACCGCCCCGGTCACCCATGTCAATCGTCCTGAAAAGATCAAGTACGGCATGGTGGGACGAGCGGTAAACAATGTCGAGGTCATGATTGCCCAGGACGGTGAAATACTGCTCAAAGGTCCGAACATAATGAAGGGATACTGGAATGACGAAGAGGCCACACGGGAAGTTATCAAAAATGGATGGTTCTACTCCGGCGACATTGGAGAGATCGATAAAGAAGGCTATCTGAAAATAACCGGTCGCAAAAAACATATCATCGTCACCTCCGGCGGCAAAAATATTGCTCCATTACCTATCGAGAACCTTATTTCTGATAGTCCTTATATCGACCAGGTCATAGTGATCGGTGAAAAGCGTCCATTTCTGATCGCACTTATAGTACCGAACTTCACGACACTCAGGGAGTTTGCCGCTGCAGAAGGTATCAGGGCTACAACGAACAAAGAGTTGATTGAGAATAAAAATATCCTGCCGATTTACGAAAAAATGTTGCGCGCCGTTTCGCGTCAGCTTGCGACACATGAAAAGGTCCGCAAGTTTCTATTGATAGATACCCCGTTCACCATTGAAAACGGTCAAGTAACCCCTACGATGAAACTCAAGCGCGATGTGATTACAACAAGGTATGCATCCGAAATAGATAAGTTGTATAATACCCATAACATGGTCTATAATACCGAGTAACCTTCATTATCGTATTTATATGCGGAGCTGCCGCGCATATCGGCAGCATATAGAGGCAACCTCAGTATTCTGGTTTATCCTTTTATTTTCAGCATTGGGCGAACACAAGGATTTGCGTTCTCTTCTCGTTCAACAAGACCTTCATGAATGAGGTCGGTGATGATATCGTCAAGGTTCCAGGGGCAGTCTGCATATTTCTCTTCAATTTCTTCAAGGTACATGACTTCCGAGTGCACGAGTTCTTTGATAAGCTGGCCCCGGTACCACCGCTTTGAACCCTGAAACTTCGACTGCCTGCTCCGAGGCCGAATCCCGGTGCTTTTGCTGGTCAGCACAAGTGCCCCGTAATCCATCAAGGCATTATGCCAGTCTCGACTTTGTCCGAGAGGAAGCACTGCGTCAGCAATTCGCTGCAATTCAAACACCGAAATATCTTCAGGCAGCCTGAATTCATGGATAAGAATTCTGCGAATATTGGTATCGACCGCAGCCAGATCGAGATTATCAGCAAAAACGGGAATGGAACGACACGTATAGTCCCCTATACCTGGAAGCTTTTTCAAGAGTTCAGGCTTGGATGGCACAATTCCTCCATAAGACTCTTTGATGATGGCAGCACACCGATGCAGCCGCACTGCCCTGGAGTTGTAACCCAGCCCGCTCCACATAGAGATTACCTCTCTGAGCGGAGCAGATGCCAGATGAACTGAATCGGGAAAATGGAGCAACCATTGATTAAACCTAGGAACCACCCTTTCTGCTTGTGTTTGCTGTAACATGATTTCGCTGATCATGACAGCATATCGGTCGGTTGTCTCGCGCCAGGGAAAACTCCTGCGGTTCTGCCGGTAAAAATCAAAAATTTTTTTGTGGAAAAGTTCCGAGTCCTCGGTTTCCACAGCTCTTGTCCCACGTATAACGAGCTTCATAGTACAGGATGAAACAACCGGTCAGGGATATACCTTTTTCGTCACCATGATGTATATGGGGGCTTCAAGCATAAAGGGAAAACCCGGCAGCATTCATGCATACCGGGTTTACCATAAAATCAGACGCTCTCTACAATCTTGCGTTCCTTGACTTTCAACGCCGCTTTGCCGGTACGTTTGCGCAAGTAGAAGAGTTTTGCCCTTCTGGCCTTGCCGTGTTTAACAACGGTAACACTTTCAATGTTCGGTGAGTTGACAGGAATAATCCTTTCAACACCGACACCATGAGAAATTTTGCGAACCGTGATGGTCTTGTTTCCGCCGGCTCCCCTGTCGCTGATAACAACACCCTCAAAAGCCTGAAGCCTCTCCTTTTCACCCTCAATAACCTTCAACTGAATCTTGACGGTATCACCTGGCCGGATTTCCGGAAAATCGGTAACCGCCTGGGTGGCTTCAACTAACTTGATTAACTGATCCATGACAACAACTTATTTACGTTATTTTTTCTTATATCCTTCTAATTCAACTCGATCAAGCAGATCCGGTCTCCGTTGTCTTGTTCGCTCAAGAGCATTTTCATGACGCCACTGCTCAATCTTTCCATGATTACCTGTCAAAAGCACTTCAGGAACCTTCATCCCTCTGAATTCCGCTGGTCGGGTGTAATAGGCTGAGTCAAGGAGCCCTGCCTGAAAAGAATCGGTCAACGCCGATTCACTATCACCAAGAACTCCAGGTATAACCCTGACAAGTGCATCCATAAGAAGCAGTGCCGGTATCTCCCCGCCTGAAACAACAACATCGCCGATGGAGATCTCCATAGTAACCAGATTCTGCCTGATTCGTTCATCAATGGCCTTGTAATGCCCACAGAGAATAATCAGATTACGCATCATCGAAAGCCTGTTGGCCATAGCCTGCTCAAACAACAATCCATCCGGCGAAAGAAAAATCACCGCATCATACTCTCTTTCCGCCTTCAACCCTTCGATACAGGAGAAGACTGGCTCTGGACGGAGAACCATCCCTGCACCTCCTCCATAAGGCGAATCATCAACCTGTTTATACCTGCCCAGTCCGTAATCATGCAGGTTGTGTAGATGAATTTCCGCATGGTTTTTTTTTCGTGCAATGCTTAACAGTCCATTGTTGAGCGGAGAATCAAAAAAACTGGGAATGACGGAAATAACATCAATCCTTATTGCATCCATGGGCTGAGGCACAACCATTACAGAAATTCATCAAATCTTGGTATGATAATATACTTTTCTCCAAGATTGAACTCTTCAACAAACTCATCTATGGCCGGCAGCAGAATCTTTTTACCGTCGACATGAACCTCGTATACTTCATGCGCAGGCATCCTGATCACATTGGTAACAACGCCGGCCACCCTTCGATGACGATCCAAGACCTTCATTCCAATAATCTCATGAAGATAGGCCCGGTTATCCGGCTGTGGCAAAAGCTGATCTTCTTCAACAAACAATTGCCAGCCTGCAAGAGCTTCAGCTTTTTCCATATTATCAATCCCTTCAAAGAACAGCCATGCAAATCCTCCCGCAAGAGCCGCTTTTTTAACCATTAAGCGCTCTACCGAATCGACAGACTTTCCTGCATAATACTCCTGGCGTGATAGAAAACTTTCAGGGAAATCCGTAATAACCTCCACTTTCACCTCACCCTTCAACCCTTTCGGTTTGAGAATGACACCTGTCAAATAGAGCTCCACACTGACCTCACCATAAAAGATGATTACGCCTCTCCACCCGTAGCAGCTTTCGCTTCAGCCTCTTTTTTAGCACTGCGGCGATGAGACTTCAGTGCAAGTCTTTTCTGACGTCTTACATTCTGGTGCTCCTGCCACTTTTCCATCTCTGCTGAAATTTCAGCCTCGCTACGCCCCATGCTTTTGAGCCGTAGTTCGTAGAGCAATCCAGTTGTACGAATAAGACTGTTCACGGTTGCCGTCGGCTGTGCGCCAGTCTGCATCCAGTAAACAATACGGTCTTTTTTAATAGTGACAGCATGCGGTTTGGCCGTAGGCTGATAATGGCCGACAACTTCAAGAAATTTGCCGTCCCTTGGTGAGCGCGCATCAGCCACGACAATCTGGTATACCGGCAATTTTTTTCTTCCTGCTCTTTTAAGTCTGATCTTTACCAAGGCTAAAATATTTTAGTTAATGTTTACTGGTAACAATGAATACAATCTATCGTTTTAAAAACTTTTCAAGTGCAAGATTCTGCGAAGTAATTTTCCTACCGGACTGAGACAGTTTTGATACCGAACGCATCATCTTTTTCATTTCCCCGAACTGCTTGAGCAGAAGATTAACCTCCTGTACTTTCGTACCGCTCCCTCTTGCAATACGTTGACGACGGCTTCCATTAATAATATCAGGATTAGTTTTTTCCTGCTTTGTCATGGAATTGATCATCGCTTCAATAGGCTTAAAGTCAAGATTTTCAAGATCCTGCTTTGGCACCATCTTGTTCAGACCAGGAACCATCTCAATCAATCCCTGAATTGAGCCCATCTTCTTAAGCTGCTGTAACTGGTCGAAAAAGTCGGTGAGATCAAACTCATTTTTCATCAACTTTTTCTGCATCTCTGCAGCTTTCTCAAGATCAAGATTTTCCTGGGCTTTTTCAACAAAACTTACAATATCACCCATTCCCAGAATTCTCTGGGCCATGCGATCAGGATAAAAGATATCAAGATCATCAACCTTTTCACCGATGCTGATAAATTTTATCGGCTTCTCGACAACCTGACGAATTGAAAGTGCTGCGCCGCCCCTTGAGTCACCATCAAGCTTGGTGAGTACAACGCCATCAAAATCAAGCTGATCATTAAAGGCTTTAGCAGTATTAACCGCTTCCTGACCCATCATGGAGTCAACAACAAAAAGAAGCTCGTCCGGCTTTAGCGCATTTTTCAGAGCCTCAGCCTCAGCCATCATTTTGTGATCAATCTGCAAACGTCCAGCCGTATCAAGAATAAGAACATCTCTGGCAGACGAACGAGCAGACTCCAATCCCTGCAAAGCCGCCAGCATGGCATCCTGCTCCTCAATAGCAAAAACAGGGACATCTATCTGTGCTCCGAGAGCTTTAAGCTGATCAATCGCCGCTGGCCGATAGACGTCAGCCGCAACCAGCATAGGGTTTTTTCCGCTCTTCTTCAGGCGCAACGCAAGCTTTGCGCAGAACGTTGTTTTTCCGGAACCCTGAAGACCGGCAACCATAATAATTGCTGGGAGTTTCTTCGGAGAAAGGTTCAGCGGCTTCTGCTCTCCACCCATAAGCTCTGTCAGCTCATCATAGACGATTTTCACAATCATCTGAGCAGGCGACACGCTTTTGATGACCTGTTCACCAAGGGACTTCTCCCTTATATCTTCAATTAATTTCTTTGCTACCTTGTAGTTAACATCAGCACCAAGGAGCGCACGCTTGATATCGCGCATGGCGAGACCAATATTAATCTCATTGATGGTCGCCTGGCCTGCCAGTTTTTTAAAGGTGGCCTCTAATTTATCGCTTAAACTATCGAACATTGCTTTTGGCTATTTTCAGATAAAGCTTAAAAATGCTTAGCTTTAATTATAACAAAAAATAGCAAAAAATAAAATGATAGAATCATATCTTCACTACTGCCAAGGTTTTTGTTGATATTTTTTTATTTAAAGGACTACACTACCTTACAATAAAACCAGAGATTATGACCACCAGCAACATAAAAACCATTCTGGACTCTTTTCGCAGCAAACGAATTGCCGTGATCGGAGACATCATGCTCGACAAGTATATTTTTGGACATGTTTCTCGCATATCACCAGAATATCCCGTTCCAGTCGTTGATGTCACTCATGAAGATCACCGGCTTGGTGGAGCTGCAAATGTTGCACTCAATACTCTGTCACTCGGTGCAGAAACCATACTGATCGGAGTTACAGGCAACGATAGCAACCGCGATATTCTTCTTGAACTCTTCCGCAGTCGAAGACTTGCAACCGAAGGTCTGATCAGTGATCCTTCCAGACCAACAACCTGTAAAACAAGAATCCTTTCGCAAAACCATCATATCACGAGGGTTGATTTTGAAAGCAGAAAGGAGATCAACGCAGAGATTGAGCAAGCCGTTTTCGACT
>CAISRC010000137.1 GCA_903887845.1 uncultured Chlorobiaceae bacterium | reverse complement strand
GTAACAAAATAGCCTCCATCAAGCGTTGCAATGGTAATACCAACACCGACATACTGTCCACTGGTCATCTCATCAAGCTCACCGGAATCCTCTTCGTCAAGAAAAACCGTATAGGGATCAAGGGTACGAAGCATGCCGTCGATACCTGCATACATAAGCTCGCTGACATCAAGCGTATCAACATAACCGGTTGAGACCTCGCGATAGACCTCACCGAAAAGATCGACACCCTTAATGATATCAAAATATTCCTTTTCGTGTGTGGATACTACCGCAGAAAGAGGGGAAGATGTGAGACAAAAGAAAAATAGAAGAGCCGCCATGATGCCCGGCACCCTCTCCCAGGGAGAATGGCACCGGCGTCCATTACACTCTATGTTGCGTTGCATATTTTACCTGAGAGCCTCTTCCAGAGCTGTTGCGCTGTCAGTCCGTTCGTCACGATATTTAATAATCACCGGCGTATAGATGGAAAGCCCATGCTCTGCGGCAAAGTCACCCTTGATCCTGCGTGATCCGGCAACAACAACCGCGCCTGCAGGAATGACAAGCGGAGATTCAGGCGTTTTTCGGTAAATGGCATTCCGGGCAAGGTCATACACCGGCGTTGAACCGTTCAGGATCACCCCGGTACCGATAACCGCCCGTTCCCGAACGATGGCGCCTTCGTAAATACCGCAGTTGCCCCCGACCATAACCTCATCCTCTATAATGACAGGCATAGCACCGATAGGCTCCAGCACGCCTCCAACCTGAACCCCTGCAGAAAGATGCACCTTTTTACCAACCTGCGCGCAGCTCCCCACAAGAGCGTGCGAATCAATCATGGTTCCCTCATCAACATAGGCGCCCACATTGACATAAGCAGGAGGCATTATGACTACTGTTGGAGCCAGATATGAGCCATCACGCACCGCCGAACCTCCGGGCACAATGCGAACATTGTTTTCGAGAGTAATCTTTTTGAGCGGATACGTATCCTTGTCGATAAAGGCAAATTTGTTCCCTGGCTCATCAAACGACAAATAGCTCTCCTGCAGTCTGCCGAGACGCATCCCAAGCAAAATACCCTCCTTGACCCAGAAGTTAACCACCCATTCGCCACCAGATTTTTCGGCCGCCCTTACCTTCCCTTCATTCAGCAACTGCTTGAACTCATCAAAGACTGTGCGCGCACCGGGAATGTCCCAGAGTGCTGCAACACCAAGCGATGAAAAGCCGAGTATAGCTTCCTTCAATACATCATACTGTCCCATAACGTGTGTTCTATGTTATATGTCGCCATATTCGGCGGTAATATCCTTGTTGTTTTTTCTGCTGTAAAACCTGAAGTCGTCACTTCTGAGGCTTTCATCCGGCTTCACCTGTACAAAAAGCATGTGCTGAAGAAACCATTTGAGCTCAGTCTTCAAGTCACTGTTCTGCAGTGGTTCCACAACCGTCGGGCTGACATAGAGGTCAAGCTGCTGAAACTTCATGGGGTGCTGAAGCGCATACTTCCGCAACCACCGCTCTATCTGGTTGATAGTCGTAAACCTTGCCTGCACCACACCGCTCCCGCCACACGCAGGGCACTGGTCGCCCATACGCTGCATGAGGCTGGGACGTATTCTTTCGCGGGTAATCTGCATGATGCCAAAGTCCGACATCGGCAGAATGTTCGACTTTGCACGATCATTGCGCAGCTCTGCCTTCATGGAGTCATAGACCTTCTTGGCGTTCTTCTGATCAAGCATATCAATAAAATCCACCACAATAATGCCGCCGATATCACGCAGCCGCAACTGCCGTACCACTTCACGCGCCGCCTCAAGGTTAGTTTTCAGAGAGTTCTCCTCCTGCTCACGCTTTGCCGCATAGCGACCGCTGTTGACATCAACCACCACCATCGCCTCCGTATGTTCGATAATGATGTAGCCCCCCGATTTGAGCCACACCTTTCGAGAAAAGATCGACTCAACATCCTTGGCAATCCCGTACCCTTCAAAGAGGGGAAGCTTGCCCTGGTAAAAGGTGACATTTTTTACCATTTCAGGTGCCGCCCACTGAATATAGTTCAGCGTCTCCTGGTAGATAACAGGAGAATTTGCAACAATTTCAGCAACATCAGAGGTTAAAGAGTCGCGCAGCACACTTGATATGATGGTATCCTCCTTGAAAATCAATTGTGGAGGAGCCGCATTCTGCAACTGTTCCTCAATCTGCGTCCACTTGGCAAGCAGTTTCTCAAGATCCTGCTTCAACAGCGTCTCCTCCTGATCTTCAGCAACGGTGCGGATAATGGCGCCAAACCCTTCGGGAAGCATCGAACGCACCAGCTTTTTCAGGCGTGATCGCTCCTTTCGGGCAATCACCCGGCGGGAGACCGCAACCTGACCGCCACCAAACGGCAGCAGCACCATAAAGCGCCCGGCAATTGTAATATCAGAAGTAAGTCGGGAACCCTTGCTGCTGATCGGTTCCTTGATAACCTGCACCAGAATAGAGTCATTCGGCTTGAGCTTGCCCGCAATCATCTGTGTATAAGACTGCCTTTTTTCCGCCCGCTCCTGATCATCTGCCGAAGGCTTCTTGCTGCCACTGCGGGCGGCCTGCTTGACATTTGCTTCACCGTTGCGGGCTGCCTGCAAACCATCTTCACCATCAGCATCCTCTGCGCCACCATTCTCGTCATCATCTTCATCATCCTCAATCAGCGCACGATAATCCTCATTGGTTGTCCCCACATCAGAAAAGTGGAGAAAACCGTCTGACTTCTGCCCGATATCAACAAAAGCCGCCTTCAAACCCTCCACAACCTTGTGCACCCTGCCGAGGTAAATATCACCGATACTTCTCCGACTTTCAGGCCGCTCAATAATCAACTCAGCAAGACGGCCCTCCTCAACCAGCGCAACCTGTATCTCGTCGCCGGTCTTGTTCATCAGCAACTGTTTCGTCGAACTTTTCTTCATTCGTTAACTCTTTTTATAATGGGTCAATAATAACTCTTTTGTGAAGTCATGCTGTCACAACAGCAGGCCTGCGGTAACACTGCCCGCAAAAGGGCCAGAATATGCAAGCAAGATAATAAATTATAGCCGCAATAATTCATGAACGCAGGTAAAGCAGGATTTTGAGGCTAAGAACGGTCACAAAGCTTAGCTCTTACAGACTGAAAATTCCGGTAGGTCAGGTAACCGAATGGAACACAAATAATAAACAGGATGAGATCGATTGCTCCAATTGACGCATATATTGCTGGATCAATATTTAAAGACGGCTTGACCCCATGAGAAAAGAGATGAGCAAAGCTGAAAAGAGCCAGCAAATGAAATCCGTCGATAAACAAAAACCAGAACACTTTGCGCATAAAAGGCAAGTCGGAAAATGGTGAGAGGAACCAGAGGTGGAGCACAGGTAGCTCGTCTGGCATGAGGGGGGTGTTTGGTGAAATGCAGGTTTTGAGCAGACGGGATTCAATAAATGTGGTTGCCACAAATAAAGAAAAGAGAATTCCATACGTAGCGGACAGCGATTCTCGAACTACTGTGAATCCAGCAAAATCAATAGATTTCCCTTGCAAAAACAAATTACCGCCGAGCGCATCGATAATGAAGGCAAGGTGAAGGGTACAAAGAGCTTTCGTATAGGTTTGCCATGTTTTCGCGGCTCGTTCCAGAGCCGTTTCAAAAAGCTTGGATTGCATGGAAATATGAAGTAAGCCGTTATACTATTTTTGAGATTCATCCGCTTGTTATGCGAATTTTTATCGTCACCTGAGCTTGCTCAGTCAGGGGTAGTATCACTACACTGCTAACCGAGTGGGATAGACACTATTCAAGCTTTTTAACCACACTGATTCGCAAATAGTGCATCGCACCAAACATCCTCGAAATACCACTGCTGCTCAATCGCCTTTTTAGACATGCTGTATATCCCAGACTATAGTGTCGGAACTAAAATCCTGTTCATGAGGCCGCATAATTCCATGGTGAGCCGGACGAACAATGCGAAAATAGGATTTATCCTCAAGTTCTTTAAACGCACCGCCACTCAAATAGGGCTTAACATCAAACATCCCCGTAATACCAGTACTCGTAACAATTTCTATAAGAAAGTCATCCTGCGCAATCGCGCTTATAATGGTATCCATCTCTCTTCCTGTTATTTTAACGGGTCAATCTTAAAAACAGGCTCACCGGCAACGGCCAGCTTCCAGTCTGCCATCAAAGCTTCTTTATGGATCTCAATCCATGCCTGTACCAGTTTCATTTTAGCTGTTGGCACGCGCTATGCCACCGATACTAAACCATTGTGCAATAACAGCATCTCAGATTTAATCAACCTATCCAGTTGAAGCTCAAACAAGTATTTTGCTTGGGAAGTTACGCGTTGGAACCCAAGCAGACGTGCTGCGTATATAACCGCATCATCAACAGAAAGCGAAAAACCTCTCTTTACTTGTTGAAGAATAGCCAAACTGATCTCTTCAGGAGCTACTAACTCAGACTTTTTTGAGGACGCATCAAGCTCTGATCGATCACGGACAACAGGTACACTCATTTCCGGGTGCCAACAAAAGTCCCCCTTTTTCACAATTTTATTCTTGTGCACGCCATAAATTATCGATGTCAGAACGACTCCCTGTATTCTGACCCCGGAACGTTTAAGGCCTGCCCCTTCAGTAATACATCGAGTTAACTCGGTTATATGAATAGGAGACTCAACCTCAATGACTTCGCAAACATAGGGCAACAACTCCTCTGGAGTACATTCGTGAAGTTCTTTGTCGAATAAACGTATTTGTGGTTGCGCTCTTCTGTAAGGAACGGATATGGAATGAGATAAATGCTCACTGTTACGTACTTCTTCGCGAACGATATGCAGGTCTTTTTCAGTCGATGTCATTTTAGAAGAAAAAAATTCCTGCCCGTTTTTATAGTTGTACTCAGCCTTCTCAATGGCATGCAAGGTTCGTGCCAATTCATCCTTTGGAGTACGATACCAATCCGTACTCCAGATACGATGCAACTGCCAGCCAAGACCCTGTAAAACTTCCTGACGTAACCGGTCACGATCCCGTGCAGAACGGGAACTGTGGTATGTCGCACCATCGCATTCTATACCAAGAATATATCGACCTGGTTTATCTTTGGCCTTAACACCAATATCAATAAAGAACCCTGCGCTCCCGACCTGAGGCTCAATGTCAATGCCGTTTTGGGTTAACGCCTTGATAACCTCTTCCTCAAAAGGAGAATCAGGTTCTTTCCCTGTGCTGCAGGGCTGTGAAAGAATGCCTGATTGAGCAAACGCCAAAAAATTCTTTAACGCAACGGCCCCGCGAGCAGTAGTCCTGGCAAGGTCGATATCATGAGAAGTAAAATTAGAGAACACATCCATAGCAAGTCGAGCTCTTGAAATCAGAACATTCAGTCGTCTCTCTCCACCATCACGATTCAGTGGGCCAAAACTCATCGCCATATATCCTTCAGCCGTTTTACCGTATCCTATACTTATAAAGATAACATCACGCTCATCACCCTGGACATTTTCAAGGTTTTTGATAAAGAAAGGCTCTCGCTGATGTTCGTTGAAAAAGAACTCACAACTCGAATCAACTCTCCTCAAAAGTTCAAGCTGAAGTTCAATAGCATCCCTCTGGGCAGTACTGAAAGCAACCACACCAAGCGTCAATTCCGGATAGGATTTTGCATGTTCAAAAACGGCTTTTGCAACAGCCTTCGCCTCATCCATATTAGAACGGGTTTTTCCCCTGTCATAGGCTGTATTCGGGAGATGATGGAATCGGAGTCCACGAGCTGTTTCATTAGATCCTGGACTCGGAAAGACAACAAGCCGATTATCGTAAAATTCATTGTTTGAAACGGCAATCAATGAATCATGACGGCTACGATAGTGCCAACGCAACATCCGCTCCGGCGCACCCTTCCCAAGAAATAAACTCAGAATGCTTTCCATGTCACCGACATTGTCGAAATCGTCATCGTCATCGTTCGCAACCAAACTGTCAAAAAAGCTGGTAGGCGGAAGCTGTTTACTATCACCGACCACAACCGACTGTTTTCCTCGCATGATGGCGCCAAAAGCATCAACCGGCTTGACCTGGCTGGCTTCATCGAAAACTACCAAATCAAATTCTACCGAACCTGGCGGGATATATGTGGCTATAGACATCGGACTCATCATAAAGACGGGTTTGATTGCCTGAATAGCTCGACCGGCCTTGCTCATTAACACACGAATGGGCATATGTCGGCGTTTTTTATTGATTTCACTGCGGATAATCTGAAGTTCACCACCACTCTTCAGAGTTGGAAGCGATTTCCAGTGTAAGTGAGCCAGTCGTGCCTGATTGTGACTGAAGAGGAGATGGTCCAACCGGATAAATTCAGCCTGGACATGAGTATGCTGTATACGATCAAACAATCTCATGCTGGGTTGATCAACATAGGCTTTTTCAACCAAACCATTATACCAACTGTAATTAAACATTTTGATCAGGGAACCGGCACAATGTCTCCAATCTCTTGCTACCGTAACGATAAAACCAAGCCCCATCGTCGTCAGTTCATCAGCGATCTGATTGAATCGGATAAGATGAGGTAAGCGATCTACATTTTTTAACCAATGAGAAAGAGAGGCCCCCTGCTGTTCCAATGTGAGACACCAATGGATCTTTTCTTCATGGCTGAGCTTGAGCTGAAGCACATTCTCAACAACAGCTATACTTTGCTCATACCTATCAATATTTAATTCTACGGCAACGACCATCTCTTTTAGACCATCCACTTTTGGTGAACCAGATAAAAAATTGACGATACCTTCGGGAACAAGACCATTACCCATATCACGGTAAAGAGCAACGACCCATTCGGTAAGTTTTTCCAAAACTTCCCAGTCTGAATCTCCTTTTTTCCACTGGGCACCAAATAAGGCCGCACCCAAATCCGCTTGTTCCAAAAATACTTGTTGATTCTTCTTGCTGTCAAGGATAGTATCAATCATCTGGAGCGTTTCAGTGACATCTTTGGGAAGTGATTTGCGGCAATACCCCTGAAGCCTCTGCCTGGCTTGGCGAAAATCACTTGAAAACACTCGCAACCAGCTTTTGCCCTTGTTTATAAAAAGCTGCCTAAGCTCAACAAAATCCTGAGTCCAAGCATCATCGATCAACCAATCATCATATCGTTCGTGAGCAAGACTCAATGCCTTTCCTGCAACAATAAGAGCTGAAATATCATCTCGTTTTAGCTGCCATTCACCAGAGGTAAGCAACAACCCTTCGATGTGCGGGGCATCCATGGCACGACGAGCAGCCCTACAGATAATCCCGATCTCTGCTCTTTGGCCCGGCTTTGGAAGTCCCATAGCTTTTGCTAAATCGACGGATGATGATAAGAGCGCTTCAGTATCAATCCTTGCATCTTCAAGTACTTTCAGCAACTTTTGTTGCTGTGACGGCAGAATTTCGGTCAACCCACTCAATTTGAATGGATTATCTATCGGCGCTCCTGCTTCGCTCAGGTGACGATCAAGTGCCTCAACCTTCAACCTTGCTGCCCGATAATCTGAGCCAGACCACTCCTGCATCGGCTGAAAATCAAACAATGGTGTATCAAGATTATCTGGTTGGTTTTTCAATGCCAATCCTAATGCGTTGATAAAGCTGATTTGCGCTCTGCCAACTGGCTTATTAACTGCGGCACAATATGAATTGAGTTCATCCCGTAATTTTGTGAGAGTCGCAATATCTTCAACCGGATTCTCCACAACTGGTTTCCCTTGATGCAACGTCCGGTCAATTTCGGCTAATACATTTTTTTTATTCGTTTTGTGGCTATGCAATTCCATTACAGCATCGCCCAGTCCGACTTCATCCAAACGGCGTTTTACCACATCAAGGGCCGCCATTTTTTCGGACACAAAAAGCACTTTCTTGCCTTGGCCTATACATTCAGCAATAATATTTGTAATGGTCTGAGATTTACCGGTGCCTGGAGGCCCCTGCAGAACAAGATTGCGTCCAGAATTGACATCGAGAATGGCTAAAATTTGTGTACTGTCAGCATCCTTGACCTGATGTACATCAGCTGGCGAGATAACCTCATCGATGTGAGTTTCATCTCCATAGGCACTCTCTTGCTCACGAAAACCATCTGTCAGCAAAGACTCAATAATAGAAAATCCAGTCCCTTTGCTCTCCTCTGGCCAAGCCTCTGGATCAAGGTCTTTGTACATAAGAAATTTGCCAAAGGAGAAAAAACCCAATGTGATATCGTTGGGTATCACATTCCATCGTTTTTCACTTCTGACAGACTGCTCGATAGAGTTATAATAAGCTTGAATATCGAATTCTTCAGTGTCAGTAATCTTCGGCAGGATGATATTGAATTCACCCTTTAACTTCTCAATAAATGAGAGGTTATCACCAATTTCATCTCCTGTGTAATGAAGTTGAAAACGCTCTTGTGCACTTGCTCGTTTGAGCTCAACAGGAATCAAGAGTAAAGGGGCACGTCGTGCCTCATTGGAAGCATCTGCTTCGTACCAATGCACAAAACCAAGAGCAAGAAACAAAATATTAACGCCCTGTTCTTCAAGATATGAGCGTGCATCGTTATGAATGGAAAGCAACCTAGTCTGTAATTTTTCTGATGACAAATTGGTCTGAAGCTTTCTGTCGATATGCCGAACTGCTAATTGATAGTCATCGGGATCTTCATTAGGCTGGGTCAGCAACTCTTTCTGAATGACAGTATGTGGAGTTATCGTTTGCTCAGCATGTGCGCCAAGGACCTCATCCGATACGGCATCAAAGCTCATTGCACGATTTTCAAGCACCAGTATTCGATAAATTTCTGAAGCAATTTCATCGACAACTTTAACTTGCTTTGCCCGTGGCGATTGACTGATTAATGGGTTACGCAAACCCAAATCCAGCAACTCTTTTCGGCTTGCCTCCAATTTTCCGAGAAATTCTTTGCCCATAAGTGTAATTCAATGAGAGGCAAACAGTTACTTCTGAATATCCTCAAAGAAGATAATAATAAATATTACTGCGTTTGTGAATAGTATGGCGACTCCCAACATAGACAACCTTCCCGATCCGGATCTACTCGCCGGAGAGATCATTGATAACCTCGACGCCGGGCTGGCAAGCTTTCAGGAGATTCTGGGGGTGCTGGGCAGGGGATGAAACGTAGGAGTGATATGAATTATTTGAGGAAATTTAATCCTAACGCCTAACCATTATCTGAACCTGATGAAAGATAAGCTTGGCATCAGGCGGTAGAGAATTAATGGAAAGTAAAAGAGAATATTTTCAAAATTATTTTCAGTAATCGCCAAGTGCCATAAAAGAGTGAAATAATCTTTGTTAAAAAAATTGCATCGCTTTTTACCTTTTCGCAAAACACACTTCTGATACACATTTTTTTTATTTTTTATCCATTATAAATAAGGCTATACTTGCAGTTATTACATAACTGACTATTGATTAATATTTTATAAAATTGAGGTGTCATGATGAAAATCTTTCGGCTATTGATAACGGCTTCTTTGGGTTATCTGATGATTGGCTGTGCATCCATGACTGGCACGATTCAGGGAAATCAACCCGTTGACAAGAGTAAAGGAGTATTGTTGGCAGGCTTAACTGCTGATGATAAAGGTTATGTAAACGACGCATGGTATTATTACAGGAAAAAAGGCAGCCAGGAGGAGCTGCGCCTTGATGCCTTGGGAACAAACCTTTTTGGTAAGCCAGATGATTACCCGGAGGACAAGTCGAAAGATGGTCGTCTGGTGGCCATTCCCCTTGACGCCGGGGAGTATGAGCTCATTGCCTGGACACTGTACATTAATCAAGCTGGCGGATATGGGTACATAAAACCTAAAAATTCCCCTCCGCCACTCTCATTTTCCATCTCTCCTGGCAAGATTACTTACCTTGGGAATCTTCATATTAAGACTTTCACTGGCAAGAATTTTTTCGGCATATCAATTCCCGCCGGAGCAGAACCTGATATAAGGGATAATCAAAGTGTGGATATGCCATTATTGAAAGTTAAGTACCCAAATTTGAATGATTGGCCTGTTCAGGTAAGTGTTCCAGATGCGAGCACGTGGAAAATGTTGAAGTAATGGAATACACTTTTGAATCGGGCAGCACCGGGATTCCTGAAAATACTCCGATCTTAAAGATGGCCGTTTCCGGTATTCTGGTGTGATCCTGATAACCCTGATGGCATTGTTCGAGCGAATTCCATTCAAAGCTTACCACTTGAAACAAGGGCGGCATGGATAGTTTTAAGCGGCAACAGGAGCGAAAGCGGCGCATCCAGCATCGGAACAGCGCCATAGCTTGCATACCATTCCGCCACTCGCGCACTCTTGGCATCAATCAGAAGAGCAACGCCTCCAACTTGGGCTGCCACCAGAAGAGAACGGCGCCCGGCAGCAAGCAATAACTGACCGCCTAAGCCCATACCCTGAACGGAGCGATCAACAGCCAAACGGGCAAGCCTGAAGACCGGCACTTCATGGCGTGCCAGTCCACGCTTGACAAGTTCCGGTGTATTCTCGTAAGCAACTGAAGCAGGGGCAATGCTGTAATAGCCAAGAACCTTTTTGCCGTCAGTATCATCAACAGCGAGAAAGGTTTTCGCGCCGCCTTTTTGGTGACTTTTTCGGGCATGATGCAACAAAAACTCATTGAGTGCATCATCGCCGCAATCAAATGCTGTCCGATCATGGTGTTTGGCAATCGGCTCTTCGTGCCAGGCGGAAAGTAACATCAGAGCTTCGGTAGTGCAAATGCTGCCGCCATGAGTTTTTCGTTTGGAGCAGGTGGCTCTTCCAGCAAATTCAGGAGATGCGCACGATCCCTTTCTGTCAACACTATTCGCTCATTCTGCTCGATCACCTTTCGAGCCTCAGCAACAACAGTTCTGGTAACAAACTCGGTCAAATCCGTATGCTGCATCGCCGCAGC
The DNA here is from genome assembly GCA_903887845.1 of uncultured Chlorobiaceae bacterium. Classification (GTDB taxonomy): domain Bacteria; phylum Bacteroidota; class Chlorobiia; order Chlorobiales; family Chlorobiaceae; genus Chlorobium. The sequence goes on along the minus strand of CAISRC010000137.1, from coordinate 3,782 downwards.
TCGTAAAAGAAGAGACTTCTCATCTGAAGCAATGCGCAACGAGAGTCGTGAGTTACTTTCTACTGGAATTTGTGGCATAACCATCTCCTTTGTACGTATTGAAATTGTACGTTAAGTTACAGAATTATTCAACGTGTGCAAAAATTGCGTGGCCGTTCAGCCGAAAATCCTGTTTATTCTTCGCTAAACCCAAGAAAAGATTGTTTCAAGCCCCATCCGGCATTTTCGCTTCCTCCTATCCGAAAAAGCCTTTTTTTAAAAAAATATTTACCTTGACAAAAGGATTCTGATATCGAAGAATGACACTAATCTGTGCATAAAAAGCAGCAAAAAACTTCACATCAGATCTTTGAAGATCCCGTTGTGCTCTGATGTGAAGTGGAACGATATTGAAAAACTGTTGCCTGGATTGGGAGCAGAAATTTCGGAAGGAAAAGTGTCAAGTGCACGGATTTTTCTGAATGGAGTACGTGCCGTCTTTCACAGACCGCATTCTGAAAAAGAGTGCCATAAAGGTACTCTTAAATCGATGAAACGTTTTTTACAAGAAGCAGGAATGAACTCCCATGCTGAACTATAAAGGTTACACCGGGCATATTGCATTTGATGATGAAGCGGGACTGTTTCATGGCGAAGTTCTTGACACGAAAGATGTTGTCACGTTTCAGGGACGAAGTGTTGATGAAATCGTGCAAGCCTTCAGGGACTCTGTCGATGATTATCTTGACTTTTGTGCAGAGCGGGGAGAAAAACCGGATAAGCCATTTCCCGGCAAATTTGTGCTGCGAATGAACCCGGAACCGAACCACGCCATTCAGCTCAAGGCAGTCAAAGCAGGGAAAAGCCTGAACATAGGGGTCAACGATACGCTTCAATCGGCATGAAGGGTATTCACCTACTCCTTTCCCGGCAGCTCCATGCCCTGATTCAGGATATCAAGGTACCTGCCATAACTGAACAGGCGATTACGCTTCGTGTTGGTCAGCTCCCTTGCAATTCCCAGATGCGCAAGATGCTCAAGCGCCTTGTTGATTGTTTCATGAGTGATGCCCGTCTTCTCCTCAAGCAATCCGGTCGTAACAATCGGACGCTCTGTCAACACCCGATGTACCTGCAAGATGGATGGTGCCGGTCGGCCAAGCTCCATGATTTTGAGACGATCTTCGCTGGAGAGATTGAGTAGTTGCTGCGCCGTCTCTACCCCCTGGGTTGCTGTGGTAATAACGGCGTCGGCAAAAAACTCAAGCCACGCTTCCCAGTCGCCATTCTGGTAAACATTGTTCAGCAGTTCGAAATAAGAGTGGCGATGTGTCTTGAAATAGAGACTCAGATAGAGCATCGGCTTCTGCAGTACCCTCGCTGAGCAAAGAAGAAACAACACCAGAAGACGTCCAAGATGTCCATTCCCGTAAAGAAATGGATGGATAGTCTCGAACTGCACATACGCCAGCGCTGCCTTAAGCAGAATTGGTGTGGGCTCGGGCTGATCGTGCAAAAACTGTTCGAGTTTGCCAAGACACTCCATAATCTTGTCAGGTGGAGGAGGCAGGTAGGCCGCGTTTCCCGGTCTTGTTCCGCCAATCCAGTTCTGGCAGTTCCGGAATTCCCCCGGTGTCAGTTGACACCCTTGTCCGTTTGTCAAGAGAACTGCATGAACCTCTTTTATCAAGCGTAAAGAAGGCGAAAAACCCTCATCAAGACGTTTCAAGCCAAGAGAAAGCGCAGCAACATAGCGACTTACCTCCTGAACGTCATGCAGGGGCACTTCTGGCGCCTGGTCAAGCTCAAAGAGCAGCAGATCAGAAAGCGAAGATTCTGTTCCCTCAATCATGGAGGAAAGAAGAGCCTCCTTGCGGATATACATGTGCAGAAAAAGAGAGGTATCGGGCAAAAGCATTGAAACCGAGTCTAAACGTCCAAGAGCCAGCAGCGCCTGGTCGAATTTGCTGCGGAGCTCTGATGTCCATTCGATTGGCGGATCAGGAGGCAGAGCTGCAGGAACAAACGCCATCATACTCTCGCCAACGGTCGATACCCTGGTATAATAACCCTGAAGTTCTCGTTTCATGTATTCAATGGTAGACATAAAATATGAAAGCCGAGTCCTTACAAAAATACCACTTCATAAAATATGAGCCAAATGGAAAAAACGCATAACCTCTCCTGTTTCAGGCAACCCTCTTTCAAGAATAAAAAATACAGCGTAACTTCTATGGTGACCATGTTTTTCACAACGCATACCATTTGCCCCATGATTACCAACGCAACGCTTGCCTTTCTGTGTGACCTGAAAGCCAATAATGATCGACTCTGGTTCGGGGAGCATAAAGCAGAGTACCAGCAGGCATACAGCGAGATGCTTGAGACGGTACTTCAGCTTCTTGCGGCAATTACCGCGTTCGACGGAGATATTGCAACTTCTCATCTTGATCCGAAAAGCTGCATCATGCGGATAAACCGCGATATCCGTTTTTCAAAGGAGAAGTCGCCCTACAAGACCAATTTCTTTGCCTTTATCAACAAGGGAGGCAGAAAAAGCCCCTGGGGCGGCTATTATCTTCATCTTGAACCGGGCGGATCATTTGCCGGTGGGGGAATCTACATGCCTGAACCTGCCGTTCTGGAGCAGACAAGGCGCGAAATTGATGCTCATTTCGATGAGTGGCACTCGATTATTGCGGAAAAAGGGTTTGCTCTCCATTTTCCAGAAGGCATCTTGCCGTCAGGAAAATTGAAAAGGCCGCCGAAAGGGTATGATAGTTCCAATCCTGCGGTAGAGTATCTCAAGTTCAAAGGATACTACACCCAGCGATTTTTTGCGGATCATGAAGTCACTGACCCTGGATTTGTGGCAGAGTTGGTTGAAGTTTTCCGGGCGGTTAACCCGCTTGTTCACTTTTTGAACAGGGCTTTATTGCTTATGTGATGAAGAGTGTGGGATACTCTTTTGCCATCTGGATGATGATCTCCTCTTCAGGGGATAAAACCCGAGAACTGCTTTTATGAGAATCAAGGCCGGTGGGTGCCGTTTTCGGCATTTTCAATCCGGAATAGTTTAAACGGGATGACTCTTTCAGGAAATGAACCCACTGGAAGGTGGCCGAGAACCACGCTGAAATTGAGGTTGCCATAAGTGACAAGAGCGTTTACAAGAGTGGGAAAACATGACATCAGGAATAACCTGATAATAAAATCGACAAAAGAATGCGCAATGTAAATCCCTTATTAACGGCATATTGCATCCCGCAAATGCGGTATATCTCTTTGATGTGTGATTGATAACAGTATTCGTGAGGAAAAAATATCTTATAAAATTGTTTTGCTCTGCTTAAGTTGCAACCCTGAATTGTTCACAATACCGGTGTGATTCACTCATGATTACTGACTACGAATGGCCTCTTTGGAGACAATCAAGGCGAATCTGCGGCATTGACGAGGCTGGCCGGGGTCCTCTTGCCGGGCCTGTGGTTGCCGCAGCAGTTGTTTTTCCGCGCTGGTTCCGGCCTGACGATACTGTTCTTGAGCTTCTGAATGATTCCAAGCAGCTTTCAGCGGGAGAGAGGAACAGGCTCGCTCCTGCCATCAAAAAAGCCGCTGCGTTCTGGACGATCGCTGCAGTTGACCACGACATTATTGACCGAATCAACATTCTTCAGGCGACCATGCTTGCCATGAATAACGCCGTCATGTCTTTACCAAAAATACCTGAACTGCTGCTTGTGGATGGAAACCGGTTCAGAACTGACCTTCCCATTCCTTATGAAACCATTGTGAAGGGTGAT
>CAISRC010000136.1 GCA_903887845.1 uncultured Chlorobiaceae bacterium | reverse complement strand
CTCAACGGTAGCTGTGGTAGGATTATTCGGAAAATTTACCACCAGATACTTTGGCTTTGGCGATGATTCGCGGAGCGCTTTTTCAATGTTCTGGAAAAAGCCCTCTTCGTCAAGAGTAAAATCATCGTTCAGTTCGAGCTTGAGGCGATGGACATTTCCTCCAGCAAGGATGAATGCCTGGGAATGGATGGGATAACAGGGATCCGGCACCATGGCAAGGTCTCCTGGATTGGTAATCGCCTGAACCAGATGCACATAACCCTCTTTGGATCCCATTGTCGCCACAACCTCGCGATCCAGATCAAGATCGACATTGTACTTGCGCTTATACCAGGTACCTACCGCACCGCGCAGTTTGTAGATCCCCTTTGAGACTGAATATCCGTGGGTTCGGGGTTTATTGATACTTTCGATCAGTTTATCAACAATATGCTGGGGTGTAGGACCATCAGGATTACCCATTGAAAAATCGATAACATCCTCTCCTGCGCGCCGTTCAGCCATTTTCAGCTCATTAACAGCAGCAAAGACATACTTTGGAAGTCGCTTGATCTTGTCAAACTCTATTTCATCAAACATAATCTCGGAACAAAACAATCATTCATCATAAAGAAAAAGAAAATAGTTTTTATCATAAGAAAAAAGAGCATCATATCAATGGCCTTCCCCATATTTTCCAGATCATTTCTTGTTTACATAATGAAGACAACAGAATTGCCCGGATACTTCATACAAGCACATTTACAATCATCGCATTGAACGCTTTAATCATAATAGGTGTTATTTAGATAATGTCTGAAAAAGGCCAAATCCCGAAAGCATCCCGTAAAATACTTTTATTAAATACTTTATGCCACTTTTATGATGCGTAATTGATTACCACATACGCTTATGCCGTTTCTCTGCATTTGACATAGGAATGAGGCTTCATTAATTTGACATTAACATTTTTTTAATTAACATATTTGTAGGTATTATTTCACTTCCCGCTCCAAGTAAAAGCATATACCACGTGTCAAAAACCCAAATAAAAGTAACTGATGCTCTCAAGCATCGGCTTGAGGAATCCACTGGCAACGATTACAACTGCTGCTACCAGTGCGGTAAATGTACGGCTGGCTGCCCTTCAGGCGCATTCATGGATAGCCCGCCTGCACGGATCATGCGTCTCGTCCAGGCTGGCTATGTTGAAGAGGCTCTGAAAAGCGAAGCGCTTTGGTTCTGTGTCGGCTGTATGACCTGCACTGCGCGATGTCCTCAGAACATGGATATCGCCGCAACCATGGACTCGCTCAGATCTCTTGCCCTCGAAAAGGGCATGGTATCAGAAAGCAAAGCCAAGAAGCTGGTTACTGCTTTTCATTTCTCATTTCTCAAAAACGTCCGCAAACATGGTCGTCTGGAAGAACTTTCACTTGTCAGCAGCTATAAGCTCCGCACAAGATCTTATCTTCAGGATTCAGATTCAGGCGTAAAAATGATCATGAGCGGCAAGATCAAACCATTACACGCTTTGACGGGAAAAGGTGGCGTAAAAGGAAAAGATCAGATTGCGAAAATTTTTGCGGCTTCCGAACATCATTCTCACTTGTCGGCGCCAAAACGATATCCAACAAAAAAAGATTTCATACCAAAGACCCCTTATTCAATCAAGCCGGGTATGACCATCGGATACTATCCTGGATGCTCACTGAGCGGTACGGCACGAGAATATGATATTTCAGTCAAAAAAATGTGTTCCCTTCTCGGCCTGAAACTTCAGGAAATTGAGGACTGGAACTGTTGTGGAGCCACATCGGCACATGCCACCAATCACAAACTGGCACTGCTTTTGCCCGCGAGGAATCAGGCGCTTGCTGACGCTCAGGGATTGACACTGGTTCTGGCTCCCTGCGCGGCTTGCCAGAACCGCCAGGTCACCACAAAAAAAGCCCTGATGGCTTCGCCAGAACTTCGCGAGGAAGTCCTATCGATTACCGGTATAAAGCCAACCTGTACTGCTGAATTTATTGGTGTTACCCAACTTCTTGAGGCAATGGATCCGGAGGAGATCAAAAAAAGGGTAAAAAAACCTCTAACCGGACTTAATCTCGCCTGCTATTATGGCTGTCTTTTGGTGCGCCCGATGGACGATATGGGTTTCGACGATCCTGAAAATCCGCTCAAAATGGAGGCAATAATGAGTGCTCTTGGAGCAAAACCAGTTGATTGGGCATTCAAGATTGAGTGCTGCGGAGCAGGACTAACACTTGCACAACAGCCCCTTGTTGAAGAGCTTACGCACTCCATAGCAAAAAATGCTGCTGACAACGGAGCTGATGCTTTTGTGGTCGCATGTCCTCTTTGCCAGGCCAACCTTGACATGCGTCAGGGCAGCATGAGAAAGCGGTTCGGGGACATTAAACCGATGCCGGTCTATTATATTTCTGAGCTTGTCGCCATTGCTTGCGGTGCAACACCATCTGAAGTCGCTGTGGGAGAACATTTTGTTCCTGCACTTGACCTTGTATCGAAACTTTAGACTACGATCAAACATTTGAAATAACAAGACGCATTGTTTTCGGCTCATTCGATGAGCTGTTCCGGTCAGCAGTTTTATACTAAACGATTGAATTATGGCAAAGATTGGAGTATTTATATGTCATTGCGGTGAAAATATTGCATCAAAGGTTGATTGTACCAAACTTGCTGCCGCTATAGGAGAACACCCTGGAGTTGCGGTTTCTGTTGAATACAAATATTTTTGCTCAGAGCCTGGTCAGGAAAGTGTCAAAAAAGCCATTCGCGATAATAACCTTACAGGTGTCATTATAGCCGCATGCTCCCCGAGAATGCATGAAGCTACTTTCCGCAAGGTATGCGCTGAAGCGGGCCTGAACCCCTATCTCTGTGAAATAGCAAACATTCGCGAACAATGTTCATGGGTTCATACCGACAAGGATATGGCCACTGAAAAAGCCATGGACATCACTCGTTCGATGATTGAAAAAGTTAAACGTAATAACAAACTCCAGCCTATCGAGGTTCCTGTAACCCGCCGGGCGCTGGTTATAGGAGGAGGAGTGGCTGGTATACAGGCAGCACTTGATATTGCCAATGCCGGTCAGGAAGTTGTTCTTGTCGAGCGTGAGCCCTCTCTTGGAGGCCACATGTCGCAGTTATCGGAAACATTCCCGACACTCGACTGCTCACAGTGTATTTTGACCCCGCGAATGGTTGAGGTTGCTCAACACCCCAAAATCCGCCTGCTCACCTATGCTGAAGTTGAGCATGTTGATGGCTTCATAGGCAATTTCAAGGTAAAGATTCGCATGAAATCGCGTTATGTCAACAGAGACGTCTGTACTGGCTGTGGCGATTGCATGGTAAAATGTCCTGTCAAAAAAATATCGAGTGAATTTGACTGCGGCCTGGGGAAAAGAACCGCCATTTATACTCCGTTTGCCCAGTCTGTACCAAATATTCCAGTCATCGACAAGGCAAGCTGTATCTACTTCAAAAATGGCAAATGCAAAACATGCATGAAGTCCTGTCAGATCAATGCCATCAACTTTGATATGCAGGACGAATTCATTGACCTTGAAATCGGCGCCATTGTTGTTGCCACCGGATTTCAGATACAGAATACGGCAGGGTACGGAGAGTATGGCTATGGCAAGTATCCTGACGTCATCACTGGCCTTCAATTTGAGCGCCTCGCTACAGCAAGCGGCCCGACCTCAGGCAAGATTCTTCGCCCCTCAGATGGCAAAGAGCCGGAAACTGTGGTATTTATCCAATGTGCCGGATCGCGGGACCCTTCAAAGGGTGTGCGCTACTGCTCCAAAATATGCTGCATGTACACAGCAAAACATGCTATGCTTTATGCTCATAAGGTTCATCACGGAAAATCGCATGTGTTTTATATGGATATCCGGGCAGCCGGCAAAGGGTATGATGAATTTACCCGAAGAACCATTGAGGAAGATGATGCTTCTTATGTCAGGGGTCGGGTCAGCAAGGTATGGCTGGAAAATGGTAAACTGATGGTACGGGGTGTTGATACGCTCCTCGGCAGACCAGTTACCATACCCGCCGACATGGTTGTTCTTGCTACTGCGATGGTTCCCCAGCCAAATGCAATAGAGTTTGCCAAAACCATCGGCATCGCTTACGACGAATACGGCTACTACAACGAGGCTCATCTCAAGCTCAGGCCTGTTGAATCATCTTCGGCGGGTATATTCCTTGCCGGTGCATGCCAGTCACCGAAAGATATTCCAGACTCGATTGCGCAGGCGTCAGCATCGGCAAGCAAGGTTCTTGCTCTTTTCAGCAAGGAAACACTGGAACGGGAACCGGTCGTTGCCTCAACAAACGAAGCGACTTGTGCCGGATGCTGGGGCTGCGTTCTCGCCTGTCCATACAACGCCATTGAACAGAAAGATATTCTCGACCGTTCCGGACGAATTATCAAATCGGTGGCATCTGTAAATCCAGGCTTGTGTCAGGGCTGCGGCACCTGTGTCACCTTCTGTCGATCGAACAGTATCGACCTGGCAGGCTTTACCGAAAAACAGATCTTTGCTGAAATGATGGCTCTCTGATGCTTTTAATTTTTATCGTGAATGAACCGAACTTTGCCTCTGGAGTACGATGATGAGTGAAACGTTTGAACCAAAAATTATTGCGTTTGTCTGCACCTACTGTACGTATGCCGGTGCTGACCTTGCGGGGACGAGCCGACTGAAATATGCGCCGAATGTGCGTCTTATCCGTCTTCCCTGTACTGGCAGAATAAGCCCCATGTTTATCCTTAAAGCTCTTCAGAAAGGTGCTGACGGTATATTGATAAGTGGATGTCACCCCGGAGATTGCCATTTTACACATGGCAACTACCATGCACGACGGAGATGGATGGTTTTTCGTTCCCTTCTCGACTTTATGGGCATATCAACAGAACGAGTTAAGTTCTCCTGGATCAGTGCTGCTGAAGGAGGCAAATTTGCTGATCTTATTAACAACGTCACTGAAGATATCCGCAAGCTTGGTCCTTTTGATCAATACAAAGAGCTGATCAGGGAAACTGAAGCCCCAGCGACACTTTAATAACAACAAGCCAATGATTACACAGGAAAAATACAGAAGCAAAGTCAAAAAACTTCTTGCCGATGGTTCCGTAAAAATGGTAATCGGTTACAGTCCGGGCTCAACTGCTGACCGGCGTCGCCCGCTTTTTATCCGTTCATTCGAAGAGGCTGACCAGCTTGTACTCGACAGCAACTGTATCGCGAATTTATCTGGTTATCTGGTGACAGAAGGGCTTCTGAGTGATGAAAAACGTGTCGCCATCTTTCTTCGACCCGAAGGAATTCGTTCTCTTAATATCCTTGCAGCAGAATCGCAGCTCAATGTTGACCAGATCATCATTTTCGGCTTCGATTCGATCGGCAGAGAGGTCAATTCGCTGCCGGGTGAACATGCCGATGAGTTTTCAGAATTTATCGGCTCAATAAAAGAGAATCCTCCTGAAAAAAGCAGAGAGCCGCTCTTGTACCAGCTTGAGCAGATGAACCCACAGGAGCGCTTTGCATTCTGGAAGGAGGAGTTTTCCCGGTGCATCAAATGCTATGCCTGTCGTCAATCCTGCCCTATGTGCTACTGCCGCCGATGTGTTGTCGACAGTAATCAGCCGCAATGGGTCAATACCTCATCGCACACCCTTGGCAACTTCGAATGGAATATTGTCAGGGCATTTCATCTGGCCGGGCGTTGCGTTGGATGCGGCAACTGCGACCGATCCTGTCCCGTCAATATTCCGCTTCGCCTTATCAACGCCAAAATGTCAGAGGAGGTGCTTGGGTCATTCAATCATTTTGCCGGTATGAGCACCACTCAGGAACCGGTGCTTGCAAGTTTCAAAAAGGAAGATTCCGAGACATTCATTCTCTAAGTAATTCACACGTATGACAAGAATTCTTTTCAGCGATAAACTTGATAATTGTGTCACGCGATGGCAATCTGCAGGCTTCACGGTGATCGGACCTGTAACAAAAGACGCTTTTTCGAGTTATACCGCAGTTGAACATGCTTCAGATTTTGATTTGGGGATTGTGCTGCCCGATCGCTCACTCAAGGAACTCTTTTTTCCGCAAACTGAACCGATGCTGCGTTACACGTTAAAACAGCAGTCAATCAACACCGAAGATTTCACTCCGCCTTCGGGAAAAAAATTAATTTTTGGCGTCAGGCCTTGCGATGCAGCAGGATTGTCTATTGACGACCCCCTTTTCGGATGGGATTACAAGGATGAATACTGGTTTCAGCGCCGCAATAATTCGGTTATTGTCACCATTGCATGCACGAAAGCTGATGATTTCTGTCTATGCACGTCGCTCAAACTTGCACCTGACAGTACGACAGGCTCTGATATTCTGCTTCGACCACTGGAAAATAATAACGGATGGCATGCTGAAGAGCTTACGGATCGGGGTCGCGAAGCGTTATTGGCCATAGAAGAATTCCTGCAGGAGGGATCTGAACCCACGGCACCGATGGCGGTTGTACCGGAAATGTTTGATCTTGACACTTGCGTTGCATGGCTGCAGAACCCTGAAAACTTTGAAAGCAAATTCTGGAAAGATATTTCAATGCGTTGTATCGGTTGCGGCTCCTGTACCTATCTCTGCCCGACCTGTCATTGCTTTGACATCCAGGATGAAGGTGATACCTATAGCGGCATCAGAAGAAAAAACTGGGATAGTTGCTCTTTTGCGCTCTTTACAATGCACACTTCAGGCCATAACCCCCGCTCGACTCAATCTGCACGGTGGCGGCAGCGCATCATGCACAAATTCAACTATTTCCCGGGCAAGTTCAGCGTTAACAGTTGCAGCGGATGTGGCCGATGCTCGCGCCAATGCCCGGTTGACATGGGTATTACTGAGACGTTACAAAAAATATCAACATTACATTCGTGACCGAAAACATCCAAAGCGTGCATAATAACATCTACAAACCTGCCATCATGAAAATCGTCGGACGTCACGACGAAGCGCCAGGAGTGAAAACCTTGAAGCTTGAATTTCAGGACCCAGACGACCATGAGCAGTTCAAAAATAACTTCCGAACAGGTATGTTTGGACTTTATGGTGTCTATGGCGAAGGAGAGAGTACGTTCTGCGTAGCCAGTCCTGAAACCCGCAAGGAGTATATCGAATGCACCTTCCGCCAATCCGGACGGGTGACTTCTGCTCTGGCGGACGCGGATATTGGCGACCTTATCACCTTCCGTGGTCCATACGGGAACCGCTTCCCCATTGAAAATTTCCAGGGCAAGAATCTCCTTTTTGTTTCGGGAGGTATAGCTTTGCCGCCGACACGAAGCGTTATCTGGTCATGCCTTGACCAGCGTGAAAAATTCGGCAAAGTTACTATTGTCTATGGGGCCCGAACTGTGGCTGATCTCGTTTACAAGCATGAGCTGGAAGAGTGGCAGAATCGCGCTGATGTCGATCTCGTCCTCACCGTTGATCCGGGTGGAGAATCGCCAGACTGGAAAAATAAGGTCGGCTTCGTACCCACTGTACTTGAAGATATCGCACCTTCTCCCGAAAATTGCATAGCCGTCATCTGCGGACCGCCGATCATGATCAAATTCACCCTGATTTCACTCAAAAAGCTTGGTTTTGAAGAACAAAATGTCTACACAACGCTTGAAAACCGTATGAAATGCGGGGTCGGTAAATGCGGACGCTGCAATGTCGGCTCGGTCTATGTCTGCAAGGAGGGACCGGTCTTCACCGCAGCCGAGGTCTCCTGTATGCCCGCTGCCGATTTATAATGCGTTAAACAACACCATCCAGAATTTCTCTTACTTTATGAGCAAGTTCAATGCGGGAGAAAGGCTTGCCAAGAAACGGCATGTAAATACCTGACTCTTTTTCGAGTTCAAAAGAGTCGCTTGAGTACCCTGAAATAAAGAGGTTTCTGAGATCCGGACGTCTCTTTGCCAACTGCAATGCAAGATGCCTGCCGCTCATGCCCGGCATTATCATATCGGTAATAAGTAATTGAATAGTGTCCAGATATGCCTCAGAAAGAGAAAGGGCCACTGCTGTTGATTCAGCCGTCAATACAGTGTAGCCGAAACTTTCCAGAAATGCTCTGGCCACATTCCTCACGGACTCCTCATCCTCAACCAGCAAAATTGTTTCATCGCCACCGGATGACGTTTCATTTCCTCTATTTGATTGAAGAGGAGTCTCTTCACCGACACTGCGAGGCAAATAAATCTCAAACGTCGTACCGGTTCCTTTTTGGCTGAAAACATTTATGGTACCTCTGTTCTGCCGAACAATCCCATAAACCGTGGCAAGTCCAAGACCTGCACCGGAGTCCATGGATTTTGTAGTAAAAAATGGTTCGAAAACAGAATCAAGGGTATCCTTGTCCATACCGCATCCATCATCATGCACCACAAGTAAAACATAATCACCTTGCACTGTGTAAGGATGAGCGTTACAAAATGCAGCATCAACAGTTACATTATGGGTCTGGATAGAGAGTGTTCCAACTCCCTGAATAGCATCCCTTGAGTTTCTTGCAAGATTGGTCATAATCTGTTCAATTTGCGATAAATCCATCCTTACCGGCCAAAGATTATCGCCCGGAGTATAAATCAGGTTGATATTTTCGCCCAGCAGCTCTCTGAACATAGAGAGCATATTGGCAATTGCCGCATTGAAATTAACCGTCCTAGGATTGATACTCTGCTTGCGGGCGATAGTAAGCAGTTGATATGTAAGCCCCGTGGATTGAAGAACGGAATTCCGCAGATCGGAAAGAGTCTCCCTTGTATTGTTTTTGAGTTCCTCCGTAGACATCAAAAGATCAATATTACCAAGCATTACCTGAAGCATATTGTTGAAATCATGCGCAACACTCCCCGCCAGCCTCTCGATTGACTCCATCTTCCTGGCTTGAACCATACTGAGCTGAAGTGATGTATTCTCCTGTTCGATCAGCTTCTGCCTTGTAATATCAGAAAGAACAACCCAACACTCCTGTCCATCATTGGTAACAACGGCATCAATGTGTACCGTAAGTCGGTGTGTCAAAGGTTCCTGATCATTCAAAAGCCTAACCTCACAATAGCCGGGCTCCCTTTGGTTGAATACTCTCTCTATCAGAGCATTAAAAACCGTTATATCGTCACGGACAACAAACATTCCAAAACGAGAGCCTATCAATACCTCTCGATCAATACCAAGCATTTTCGTACCGGTAAGGTTTACGTCGAGTATTGTGCCATCACAGGCAAGAGTAAAATGGCCCAGCGGAGCAAAGTCATAAAGCTCAGTGTAGCGCTCGAGACCCTTTTCTAAATCCTCCCTTGATTGAAGCAATTCTTCCTTCTGCATTTCAAGTTTAATCTGACTGACCGACAATTCATGAATAATCCGGTGCATTTCATTGATTGAAATAGAAGTATCTATTTTTTTTAGCGAACGCTTTGGCATACGTTATTCAGTAAGGTGCTTCGATTTAAAAAAATTCTCTACAATAGGAGTGTTTTTTTCATCATGGATTCACTTCTATTTTGTAGTATCGATAAATGTAAAGACAACAGGAAGGAAAGCGCCACTTAAACGAGGAAGCAAGAACACACAGAAGCATCATAACAGTGTAAAACTGTAATACATTTTACATTTTTTATTACAAATATCATATCAATAAAATACAATCTCATCAAATAGAGTAAATGATCCAGGCAAACGCCTTTATCACCATTTTTCCATCAACAGATTAGCGCTTTATTGATCTCGTTAAAGTTATCCGCTTCCAGCCAAAATCTAACTTGAAAAGCCAATAAATAACTTATCTTTTCTCGACAATTAACAATATTAACGTAATTTATATGAAAAATAAATTTATTCTGTTTATTCTATTTCTCTTGACCGTGAACGGCAATCTGCTGGCAGAGGAAACCCGCCCAACGTCAGTCACTCCCAACCAGTTCGGCAGCATCATCGTTCATATTGAAGACATTCAAAAACCGGACGGAATCCTTGGTGTTTCACTCTACAACTCAAAAAAAGGGTTTCCAGGAAAGCATGAACACGCTTATGCCAATCAACTAAAAAAAATCACCAGCACAGAGGATAAGGTTGTCTTTAATAATATTCCTTACGGCACCTACGCTGTCAGCATCATGCATGACGAAAACAGCAACGGAAAACTCGACACAAACTTTTTCGGCATACCCAAAGAGGGTGTTGGAGTTTCAAACAATCCTAAAATCGGGATGGGCGGGCCAAAATACAACGATTCCGTGTTTACTCTCAATACCAATCAGATGGACGTTACCATTACCATGAAATATTTTAACCACAAATGAACACTTCTCAAAAGAAATAAACGAACCATTATGAAGAGAAAAAACATGATAAAGGTAATGACGTTTCTTTCGATCACAACGGGGGCACTCATGACGGGATGCAGCCCTACCGTGAAGATTGAAGCGCCCGACAAACCTATTGTCATCAACATGAACATCAAGATTGATCACGAAATCAGGATCAAGGTAGACCGTGAACTTGACTCCCTGCTTGACAACAAAAAAGGTTTATTCTAACCAGGAGGAACACAAGATGAGAACCATACAACAAATTGCTCTGAAAATAGCTGTAGCGGTGATGATGATTGCTGGCACGGTCTCTACCGCTTTTGCACTTGACCTTGAAACTGCTCGCAAAAGTGGACTTGCAGGTGAGGTTGACAACGGTCTTCTTGCCATTCCTCCGGGAGCCCCGACAGATGCCCAGGAACTGATTACCAGCATCAACAATTCCCGCCGTGCAGAATATGCAAAAGTTGCCGCTCAGAATAATCTGACGCTCGAAGCCGTTGGCACAATGATGTCCCAAAAAATCTATGCACGTATTCCTGCAGGAACATGGGTCGAGGTTAATGGGAAATGGATAAAAAAAGAACGGTAAAAACAGAAGGTAACTGATGCCGAAATTGCTGCTGCGCATCCTGATTGCCTCGCTTCTGCTGCTGGCTCTTCTGCCGGCAGCCGCATGGTTTTTCTTTCCCTGGTATGCACAATCTTTGATTGATTTCGCTATCGAGAACAAGCCCTTTCGGATTCAGGTTTCGGGCGTCGACCTGCCAACTCCTTCTGGAATCGGGTTTCGTTCTTTAAAGGCAATCATTACCACCCCACCCGATTGCTGCAGTAATGAAGCGACAACCTATATCTTGTCATTGACAAACGGTTTCATCTCCTGGAGTTTAAAGACACCCACCCCCTACCAAGGGGAAACTGGCAGATTTCTGAACGACTTCGTTGATGCAACATTCTCGCTGCAAGCCGATTCACTCACTCTCATCCCCGGCTCACAACAATTTACCTTCAGCGACCGCAACCCCCGGATAAACCTTGATATTGCAGTCTCCAGCAACAAGAATTCCGCCATTTCCATCAAGCCTGTCTCTGCTTCATACACCATTAATGGTGCAACCGTCCAACACGAAAAAATTTCCCTTGATGAAATAAGCTACAACGTAAGGCTCAGCGATGCTGGGTATTGGCAACAGCCTTTCGACACACTGCGTATTGAAAAGCTTTCCAGCAATGGAAGCCTTTTACCTGTGTATCATTTCAAAGCACTTTTCGGCTCAAAACGCGATCCACTAAAACCTTGTACCCTTACACTGAGCGATTGCTCTGTGAAACTTTTTCAATGGGTGGCCTCAACAGAACACATTGAATATGATCTGAAGAATAAACAGAGCCGTTTTGCCATCAATTTTGCCGAAATTCCCCTGGACAAGTTGCCTGGATTCAAACTTGATGGAAACAAAACGCCATTTGCCCTTGGGCAAGTCAGCGCCTCTCTTCCCATTGAATTCAAGGATTCCACAATATTCGTTCGTAATGCAGTCATTGTTGCCGGAAAAGGCACCAAAATCATCTCGTACACCAAAGAACAGCAACCGTTGCTTTCGCTCGACATAGGTATTATAAAAGGGAACGATGAACTGCTTAAAAACCTCAATGCCACCATAACGCTCAACAACAAAAACAACAGATTTTCTGGTCTCACACTGACTGACCTGTCGGCATCATTACTCGGAGGGGAAATCTCCTCAACACCAGTCAGCATTGACCAATCAACCAAAATATCTCCATTTACTCTCGTACTAAAGAATATCAAAATTCTGGATCGTATTCATCTCCAGGGAGACTTCAAAGGGTCACTTCATGGTGAGGTCAGCGGAGTTATTCCGTTTGCGCTGACAAACAAAAGCTTTTCCATTCAGAATGCCCGTCTGCAATCCACAGGAGGAGGCCATGTTACCATCGCACCACCATCAAAGCAGCAACACACGAGTGAACGCATTTTCGGACCAGAGAAGCCGGATGCGGACTATACGTTCAGCGAACCAACCCTTCGGTTTAATCGCACGACTAATGGATACACCACAATTAATTTTAAGCTGAAACATCTGCAAAGAAAAACTTCAGGGGGTGAAATGACGCTTCTGTCGCCTGAAGGAAGGCTCTCTCTCGGGAAAAACCGCCTCAAGCCCGATCTGGTTTCCCTTTCAAACTTCACTACGGGTTTTCTTGATGGAACGGTAGCTCTGCAGAACATTGACTATGATATGTCAAGAAAAGAAGGTGAAACCACACTTCTGCTCAACAATATTCCTCTTCAAAAAATGCTCGACCTGCAGGGCACAAAAAAAATCTATGCTACTGGAACTGTCAAGGGAAAAATCCCTGTAAAAATGAAAAACGAGACGTTTGAAATCCAGAATGGCGGCATGAACGCTGAACAATCCGGGCAAATCATCTACGCGACCACCCCTGAAGAACGGGCAGCAGCCAATCAAGGATTGCGCACCACATACGAAGCGCTCTCCAATTTTTTATACGTACAACTTGTTTCATCAATCAGCATGTCCCCTAATGGCCAATCAGTCATTACCATCAACCTCAAAGGCTCAAACCCTGACTTTCAGGCAGGACGACCTGTCGAGCTCAACCTCAACGTCCAGCAAAACCTTCTCGACCTCATGCGCACCCTCTCAATTTCCGCGAACGTCGAACAGATCATCTCTGAAAAATCCCTCCAACTGCATAAGAAATAAACAATCAAACCCAGTTCAGTACAATAGCCGGTTTCATGCCTTTAAAAAAGTAAAAAAAACGAATAGCATGAAAATGATGTTCTCTTACTATTGCTTAGTATGAAACTCTCTATCTATTCAACCTATAAAATAAAGCGCCATGAACCGTAAATCCTACATCAACAATTTTGACCGAAAGCTCAGGTCATGGGATAAAGATATCGCAAAACTTGAAAAAAAAGCTGAGCGCATATCACTAACCCTTCATCAACGCATTGATGATTTGAAGCAGCGTCGAGCGACTGCTGCGGCAAAAACAACTGATCTCCTGCACAGCAGTGAGGAAGCATGGGCGGAAGTGAGATATGGTGCTGAACAAGCTCTGATAGACATCAAAAAAGCCTTCAGAAAAGCAAGAGCAAAGTTTGGAAAATAAGTGGCAACTATGGTTTATACCAAAGCGTAGTTCTGATATCTTTATCTACATAGTTGTAGAGATTTTTCTTTGCATTTTGAGCATATAATACACCTAATTAATTATAAAATAATCAATTAAAAATAAATCACTATTTGGCATGGTTATTGCAATAATAAAGGTAACAGGTTAGAAAAGTAACCCTGACACCTTTTAACGCAATAATCATGACAACCATCAGCACACTATACGGCGATCTTTCCGGAGTGGAGTTCCGGACACTATTTTCCAACGGGAAAATGGATGGCTGCCTTGTCACACAACACAATACCCTGACAACCCCTTACGGCTGCCTGGTACCACAATACGAAGCTGAAGATATGGGGCGACGGACAGTCAAACCAATGTACTTCAACAAGGACGGTTCACTGAAATCAATTGCACTGCAGTCGCAAACCATACTTGAAACATCGGTCGGAGCCATCCCCGCTGAATTGGTAATTTTTCATAAAAATGGAAGCATCAAAAGAATATTTCCGCTTGATGGCAAACTGAGCGGCTTCTGGTCATGGAAGAACGAGTTTGCCCTTGCCAGCACTCTTACCTTCAATTCGCCAGTGGGAACACTGAGTGCAAAAGTGATCGGCCTGCAATTTTATGAAAGCGGAGCACTTAAAAGCGTAACGCTCTGGCCCGGTCAGACACTCACGATACACTCCCCTATCGGAGAAATTACCGTACGAAAAGGGCTGGCCTTCTACGAATCAGGTGCAATCCGCTCCTTTGAGCCACTGAAAAAAATTGACATCACAACACCAATTGGAACCATAACATCTTACGATAACGAACCGAACGGCATTCATGGCGATATCAACTCAGTACAGCTTTCGGAAGATGGCTCAATTGAAGCGCTCAGTACTGTTGACCATGCGGTTCAGGTCTCAACACCGGAAAAACAGGGCGAACTCTTCCGGCCCGGAGTAAAAAACAATGTCTGCGGAGACGAACGGAAAGTAAGTGTCCCTATGAAGGTACGATTCGAAAAGAGACGAGTAATGTTTCACGACAACCCGAAGTTCTCTTTTGATATGGAACACTGCTCCTTTGAAGTCAGAAAACTGGAACCAAAAACCAAGGATCCAGCATATTCATGTGGATAAAAATGAGTCCCCATGCAACAGGCATTTGTCAACTGTCTATTGCATGGGTTCCGGCTATCCAGCCGGTCGAAAATGCTGCCTGCAGGTTAAATCCGCCAATCTCACCAGCGTAATCGAGTAACTCACCACAAAAAAAAAGTTTTGGAACAATCCTTGACTGCATGGTTTTAGGGTTCACTTCTGAAAGCGAAACCCCGCCGGCGGAAACTTCACCCTGATCAAGGGGCACATCCCGGACAATGCCAAGCGGCAACCGTTTAAGCACAGCAAGCAACGACTGCCTCTTCTCTCTGACAAGTCCACTCCAGGTGACATCGTTCTCCAATGCAGCATGACGCATAATAAAAGGGAGAAGTGCAGTAGGAATAGTGCCATGCGGAGCAATTGCAAATGTTCCTCGACAAGGCGCTATAGGGCAGTTTTGCAGAAACTTCCGAACCATCTGTGCGCCGTTCCTGCGAGCTTGAAGCAGAAGTTGTTCCTCAAGTTCTGGCGCACTCTGTTCAGGAAAAAGATCGACAAAAAGAGAAACGCTGCCAAAGAGTGTAAAAAGCTCCCCAATATCACGGGACAGTGACAGAGCTGCAGGTCCACTGAAACCCCGATGGGTAAACAGCAAGTCTCCACGACGTTCAACACTCCTGCCGCCAGCAGTGGCAAAAAAAGCAACCGAACGGAGAGCAACCCCTGACAAATTAGCTGGGGGAGGCTTTACGGTGTAGAGAGGCGCCAGCGCAGCCGAAGCGCCTTTAATTGAGTGGCCAAGCGCTCGGGCAATCGCCAAACCATCACCTGTTGTGCCTGTTCGGGACCAGGAAACACCACCAGTTGCCAGAAGAACAACATCTGCCGTCAACAATGCACCAGCCGCAGTTGTAACAAGAAACTTCTTTCCCTGACGCTCAACACTCCGAATCCGACAGGAAAAGAGCTGCCGCACCGATGATGCACGAAGCAACTCCTCAAAGGCGACAACGACCGATGATGCATCTCCACTCAAAGGAAATACCTTCCCGTCAGCTCTCTCCTCTGTCTCAACACCACGAGAACGCAGCAAGTCAAGAAGATCGGTGTTTGTGAAGCTGTAAAAAGCAGTTCTCAGAAATCGCTTTTCATTGGGGCGAAGATAACCCTTTTCGAGAAGCTCTGCTGGCGTGCCCCGATGAGTCACATTGCATTTCCCGCCACCTGATATCCTGATTTTTGTCCCCGGACGGGCATTCCGCTCAAGCAACGTTATTGAGCAACTCTTGCCGGAACGCTCTGCCGCTCGTCTTGCGGCAACAGCAGCAGACATTCCTGCAGCTCCGCTACCAATGACAAGAAGAGCAATATGCGATACCTCTGACGCTTCAATGCCTTCCACTGTTATTTCTGTTCTGTCAATCAACAACAAACGTCATGATGGACGTCAGCAATTGCATATTTTACTGTACAATAACAACTCTCCAACTCAAATTGCCCTGTTTTACAAGAACCGTTACAGGAATCGCTCCAGGAGGGACATCAGTAGCCCTGAAAACCTTATTTTCCACATCATACTTTAACCAGCCCGGAAGAGGTGATTCATCCTGAAGAAAAACATTTTCAGGCCCCATGGATGTCAATAATTGACTGTGCACGTTTTCAGGCAGCGGAAAAATAAAAGACGAACTGGATCTGACAAACTCTTCGGGCATGAATACCCTGGTTTCTTGTGGTGCATTTCCTGAGAGTGCTTCCATAGATGTCAAATCGGGCAAACCCCTTTCATTACTCTGTGTTTTGCCACCTACATTAACCTCAACCAGCGTTGCAGGTGGAGAAGAAGGGGGGCTCGAAAGAAACCATTCGGGAGGCGTTGGTACCGATGATATAATGGTCAGTTGGCCATCTGCATAGGTAATGTGATAATTAGATGAGCTATAGCCTCCCGGAGTAATCACGTACATCCCACTTTCCAACGCTCCCTGCGATGAGCCAGAATACTCAAGAGTACCGGAAAGATTTGAATTACTGATGTTCTCACCAGGCACAAAACCATGGAAGACAACTCCATTGCCGCCACTATAAGGAGAGCGATTCGCAAATTTTATAGCATCATTAGCTGAAACTGTCAGGGATGCTGGTATAATGTCAGCATGAACTGGAGAAGTGTTTGGTTGAAAGACATAGTTAATTTCGTCGGAAACACTTAAACCTAAAGAGACTGTAACAGTTTTATTCGTGCCTGCATCTTTAGTATCAAACGTACCTGTAAGGATTGGTGTTATGGATTCCCCTGGCACAATATTACTCACGCTTGAGTAATGGATTGTATTTGGCTGTACACTCACTGTTCCATCGTACGGCTTATTGTCTACCTGTAAACCATCCAGCAAAAGGGTAATTTTACTTATATTTGCTGTCGTCGTCTGGTCTGCGATCTTGTAGTTCCCACTATCATCGCCACTCAAGGCAAGACCACTGACTGTTACTGTTTTGCCCGTACCAGCGTTTTTATTGTTGAAATTGGCTGAAGAATCATTGGTATATAGAGACACATGATCAGGACTTTCCACAGTTTGCAGAACACCGTAGTCTAAAATTTTCGCTATAGTTTTACCGTCGTATGACTTGCTTTCAGCCACCAGCAGGTTCAACGACAGAGTCCTTTGCGTGATTGTCAGTTCATTGATGCTACTTGCGTTATTGATAATTTCATAACCCAGACTGCTTTTAAGTCCTCCCGTATAGCTTACATCATGCAGGCCAGCAATATCATGAGAAGAACTGGATTGAAGGCCACCAACTTCCCAAGCTGCTGACCCGGAAATCGTTGTATTGTCATCGCCGTTTGCGAAGGGACTATAGACAGCGGTAAATGATGGAGTTGGCTGCCCATACTCAATGGTTTGAGAATTTGGATTGACTGTTATTTTTACCTGCTCGCGATAGATAGCGTTCAGACCTGACTCCAGTTCTTTCGTGTAGTTTGGATTCGGCTGCTCATCGCTGTTATACCGGAAACGGCCACTTGATATAACTCCTGAAAATGATCTACTGCCAGCACTACCTTTTCCACTACCGGATACGCTGCCAGTATAAAACCTGGCAAAACCTCCAGAACTAATCGCAGGAGAAGAACCACCGTTGTCGACAACGATAATATCACCACCTGAAGAGGTGCCTGCATTCCAGACCTTGCCAGCGTTCAACGTAATTGCGAAATCAGAAATATTATCCCCAGTATAGTCAGTATGAATATTGCCTGAAACAGTCAGGTCCTTATCCATGGTCGCCACATCAATCTTGCCGCTTGCATTGATACCTGAAATGGTAAGCTGATTACTATCCACCAGAGAGACCTCACCTGCATTCGTAAAATTTACTGTTGAGAAGTCATTATACACGTTGGTAAACGTCACATTGCCGCTGCCAGTGTTAAAGGTCAAAGTATTACCACTGACTGCTGTTACTTTACCTGCATCATCAGTTGCCGTAGCGATGATATTGTTATTTACTGTTGCCAGTGTTGTCACTCCTGCAAAAGTGAAAGCGGTACGCCCATTATAGGTCTGCGATCCTGTGGTTGTCACCACTCCACCGTTGATATTCAGAAGTGACACGTTCCCGGTGAGTGAAGTCAACGGGGTACTGCCACCTACGGCACCACCTAAAGTAATAGTCCCACCACCATTCAGCGAAAGACCGTAAGCACCATTAATAGTATTAGTCAGCGTGAGCGTTGTCGCTGCATCAGCATTAATGTATGTATCAGCACCAAGAGTTATCGCTCCCTGATAGGTATTGTTGCCGCTTACACTGCGCAATGCACCTCCACCACCGATCCCGGTACCAGAAAGAGTCAGTTGCTCAGCTCCGATCGTTACATTATTGTCCAGTTCAAGGGCTGCTCCACTTGCTACGGTGACACCACCAGACACTGTGCCAAGAGCGGTGTTACTGGATGCTCTTATGGCTCCACCATTAATCGTCGTCGAACCCGTATAGTTGTTAGAGCCCGACAAGGTCAGGGTGCCCGCGCCTGCCTTGGTCAAATTACCTGACGTTGCTGCGCTTGAACCCGATATCGTCAGGTTGTTTGCCGTCACATCTACCAAGGATGTCGTGCTGTTCGTCAGGGTGAACGCACGATCTGTCGCGGCTGTAGCGCCTGTGTATCGCAACGTGCCGCCACCGAGAACAAGATTTGATGCTCCTGCTGACGCCGCACCAAGATTACTTGCCGCTCCTCCGTTCCCTATGGTACCAACGCTCAGCACACCATTCGTTATCGTCGTCACTCCCGTGTATGTATTGTTGGCATTCGTCAGCGTCAGCGTGCCACTACCTGACTGCGTCAAATTACCGATGATGCCACTTATAAGACCCGAGAGTGTTTGATTTGCAGATGTATTGAAAACAAGCTCACCACTGTTGCTTATGGCGCCTGCATACGCACCACTACCCAACGAACCAGAGCCACCTATCGTCAATGTCCCGGCACTTATGGTCGTCGAACCGGTATAGCTGTTAGAACCTGACAACGTCAGGGTGCCAATGCCAACCTTTGTCAAATTACCTGACGTCGCAGCGCTTGAACCCGATATCGTCAGGTTATTTGCCGTCACATCTATCAAGGATGTCGTGCTGTTCGTCAGGGTGAACGCACGATCTGTCGCGGCTGTAGCGCCTGTATATCGCAACGTGCCGCCACCGAGAACAAGATTTGATGCTCCTGCTGACGCCGCACCAAGATTACTTGCCGCTCCTCCGTTCCCTATGGTGCCAACGCTCAGCACACCATTCGTTATCGTCGTCACTCCCGTGTACGTATTGTTGGCATTCGTCAGCGTCAGCGTGCCACTACCTGACTGCGTCAAATTACCACCGATGCCACTTATAAGACCCGAGAGTATTTGATTTGGAGATGTATTGAAAACAAGCTCACCACTGTTGCTTATGGCGCCTGCATAGGCGCCACTATTCAACGAACCAGTGCCAGCTATCGTCAAAGTACCAGCAGTTATTGTCGTCGAACCCGTATAACTATTCAGCCCCAAAAGCGTCAGTGTACCGGCGCCAAACTTTTGCAACGTGCCACCACTTCCACTTATAATGGCATTTGCAAAGGTCACATTTTGACCGTTCGTATCAAATTTAAACTTTTGATTATTAGCAGTGTTAAGACGAGCAGATATATCTGACTGATTCAAATTTGTAAACTGCAAAATCCCAGTATTTAAGAAACTTATCTGTCCAGTCGTCCCGATTGCATTTGCTGAACCAAGGGAGAGTATGCCTGAATCAATTGATAATCCAAGAGGTAATGTATTCGAACCCGAAAGAGTCAACGTTCCTGTTCCGGATTTTATCAAACCGCCTGTTGAATTAACACCTGGAGTACCAGAAATAGTCAATTGAACACCGCTATCAACTTCAATTGTTGACCCAACAGATGATGTAAAGAAACTACGATCTGTGGATGCAATCACACCAGTATATCTCAGCGTGCCACCATCAATAGAAAATGTGGCCGATGTGCCCAAATTACCTGAAACACCAGAATTTCCTATTGAACTTACCTGCAAAACACCAGCCATAATCGATGTGTTTCCAGTATATGAGTTCATTCCAGAGAGCTCCAATGTGCCTAACCCCGTTTTCACCAAACTGCCAGAACCAATGATGGTGCCACTATAAATTCCACTAGCAGAGTTTTTTATCGTGTTGAAAGTGGTCACGCCTGAAACATTAAGTGTTCCATCACCACTAATATTGCCGTTGGCACTTTCCACACCACTATTGAGAAACAGATTTAACGTGCCACCACTCGAATTCCCGATACCTCCATGAATGATAATATTATTAGCAGCAGAAAGTGTCAGCGATGCTATGGTCGTCGGAGAGGCAAAAATCGAACCATTAACGGTGATATTGCCGCTATTAGGAGTCCCGCCTGAGCCTGTAGAGATTGAAACATAAATATTTCCGCTTAAGGATGTTTGGATATCGCTGGCAAGAATAACAGAATCTCCAGTTGCTTCAAATGTATCTGCATAAGGAGTACCAGAAATTGGAAGTGTTGCTGCAATTTCGACATTCCACGGGTCAAGCAGCCATAAGCCTGGGGCGCCGGCAAGGCTTGATGCCGAAACCGAAATCCCCGCCACATCCAGCCAATGCCCTGAAGTCTCAATCCGTCCGCCATCACCGCCATTTGGGCCACCTTTGGCCTGAAATGTACCATAAGCACGGGTAACCGAAAGCGGATTAGTCACGTCCGACCATGCCACAACGGTACCACCGTTACCGTTGTCGGTAGCGTTGGCTTCAAGCAGCGCACCCGATTCAACGACTGTTCCTGTCGCCTGGTGAATGGAGGTATCCTTCCCCTGCCAGTTACCACCAACCAGCACTTCCCCGCCACCCGTTAATCCGGAGGCAGTCAGATGCGCACCATCTTTCACGAGAACACGGTCACCAGTTGCCACCACCTGACCTCCCTTGCCGTCGGTCGAAGATGCATCCAGCGTACCAGAGACCGTCGTCATTCCGCCAACGGCATCAAGCAGTATGCGACCATCTTTCTGCTCCATGCTGCGGGCTTGTACAATACCGCTGTTGTTAACCGCTGATTGCGTCAGAACGTCGGCTGCCCTTGCGGTCATCACAACCAGCCCGCCATCCGCCTTGACAAGACCTTTGTTCTCTGCCAGTGCATCGACAGCACCTTCATCAACAGTAAACGTGATAAGTCCGTCTCCCTTAAGATCAAGCGAGACCTGGTTCCCTGCACCCATAGCAACACTGCCGCCATTAGCGTTGATGGCACCCTCGTTGGTGACTTTCGGGCCAATCAGCGCTACTACGCCACCCTGAAAAACGTTGATACTGCCCTGGTTAAAGATCTCCCCCGCATGACCGGAATTGTTAAACTTGTATCTGGCAGCAAGAAAGTCGCTATCAAGCATATCAAGAGAGGAAGCTACAAGACCACCAACATCAACACGCGCATTTTTTCCGAAAATAATGCCGGACTGATTGAGCAGAAAAACCTTGCCGTTAGCAGAAAGCGATCCAAGAATCTGAGTGGGATTCTGATCAGAAATATGGTTAAGCGCTGTTGCCGAAACATTGGGCTGAAAAAATTGGACGCTTGCATCAGTACCGATGTTGAAACTGCTCCAGTTTGCAATCATCTGCTGGCTCGACTGGTTCACCGTCATCCGGGTACCGCTGGCGCCGATACTTCCGGTACCTGCAGTTATCTGCCCGCCAGCAGGCAATTCACCGGGATCAACGGCGTATGCTGGCACCCCGACAGCAAGTATTGAAGAGAGAACAGCAATGCTCAGAAGCGAAGATTTGGGAACTCCTCCATTCGACTTAACTTTTTCCGAAACAACAACCCATTTCTCTTTTGCGGTTGACCAGATGACGTTGAATATCCTGTTCATTTTTTTTCTCGGCAAATAGTTGTGAAGGATTCAGCGATGATGCCACAAATACGTGTAGTAACCATCAAACGATTAAAAATACATCAGCCCCTGGAGCCAGAAACGACTCTTGTCGTCCTGTCCGTCGGAATTGGATCCACTTATGCTACGGCCGGGATTATCTCCGATTACATGAGCCCAACTGCCTTGAAAGATAAATTTCCTTGAGATATCATAGCGAATACCTATACCTGCACCCTGAAGCCAGTAGTCGTTGCGATTGGTTGCAGTAATAATATCACCGGGATATCTCTCTTTGTTGAGGGTAATGTGACCGGCATCATAAAAAACGCTGGCCTGCAAATCGCCCCAGTGGGCGGGAGCCGGAATCTTATAGCTGAAATCAGTTTTTATCAGGACGCCCTCATCACCGGAACCCTCACCCAACGGATAAGCTCGAACTGTGCTTGGTCCACCAAGGTAGAACTTTTCGCTGCTGTCAAGATTATTAAGAGCTTTCTGGGACGAAAGAGAAATGTCAAATGTGACCCGTTCCAAAACACGCTGTAATCGGGAAAGCATAAGATTGAATCGAGTAAAGCTGCCCTCTGTTTTGGTAAGACGTATATCTTTGATGGATTCATGAAGATTGCCTGTGGTAACTCCAAGTTTCCATAAAGTATAGCCGCTAAAAAGGAAGGTATCCTGAAAATCGCCCCTGGCACTGAAGGTGACTCTGTTGATCTCCCTGTCACGAATGTCCTGATCGGCAACGGTGTCGGTAAGTGTCTTATAGTCATAATTGACTGAGGTCGTTACGTTTCTCTTGCGGCTGCGAATAACCGGGTAGCTCAGACCGGCATCAACGGTGTAACTATTGCCTTCGTAATTCAGGTCAGCAAGATCTTCAAGCAACTCGTAATGCATGCCTGTGAAGCTCACATTCCCGGTCAGTCCCGGATTGAGGCATAGGGGAAATATGTAGTCGATGCCCCCCTGCCGCAAACCTTCAGAACGATTCAACGTCAGAGAAATCTCATCGCCATACCGAAACGGATCATTAACTGAGAGAATGGTATTCTCTCCCCAACTTCCAGTATACCGATTTCCATGATTGTCTCCCCAAACTACTCCGGTAAACAACGCACCTTCTTTTACACGATACTCCAATTGAGAACTTCCAGATGCACTGCCGGGAGCCAGACTGGCTTGCGCGGCTATCCCTGGAAGATCATTTATGAGAAGAACAGAGCGTTCAATATCTTTTTCGTTAAGAGGATCACCTGGCCGACAAGATTTCTCGGCAATCCGGCGCAGAAGATTTTCACAGATGCGTAACGTTTTATCTCCGGTTATTTTAGGAGACCCAAAACTTTTACCCTGGCTAATATTGATTTCAATGATACCAGAGGTTGCGTCCTGTGCAGGAAGATACACATAAGCCAGTAACCAGCCCTTTTCTTTCAGATAGAGCGTTACCTTATCTGCTATTGACTCTAAATCACTAAACGAAAGACTCTTGCCAAGATAACCTGAAACGAGAGGCTGGAGATCTTCGTCAGAGGCCAAACCTTTAAATCCAGAAAACTTGAACCCTTTTACAGACACCCGCGCAACATCGCCAGCTTTGGGATGTTGCTTTCCCTTCGAAGGCTTCTCTCCCTGCTGTGGCTGCGAATCGGAATTCGACCGTTCCTGAAGCTGCGCCGGTCGGGACTGCTGCTGAAGAAGAATACTGCCTGCGTCGGGTATAGTTTTGGCCTCCAGGCATACACCCCAAAACACACTACCCAATACAACAAATGTTATAATTCTTGGAAACATGCCGTTTTTCTCCCGTTCGAGTTAATTCTTCCTGTTACGCAACTATCTTTTATATTCTATACTTTTCTATACACTATAACTATAAATATACTTCTCTTCATTATCTTATACAAAGGAAAGCAATTATCGTAAGCGTATCGGAACCTTTCGAAAAGAACAAACCCTTCGCATCTGCATGAAAAAAAGCATTGTTCAAATCAAAAACAGCAAATGAGGCGAGCCGTAATACAGCGCTCCGGCAATCCATACAAACGCTTCGGTTACCTCGCTTCCGGCCCCGAGCACATCGCCAGTAACACCCCCGATTTTCCTGTAACTCAACACTCCAGTAACCAATCCTGCTGCAAGTGCGGCTGGTATCAGTGCTAAAAACGCATAGTGATCAGCATGAAAAAGAAAGAGAAGAAAAAGGAGCGTCAAGAAGGAGGTAATCACTATATGGAAACGGCCAGCACCATTCACTAAGGAGTGTGCTGTTCCTACTTCGCTACGGGCGTAAGGCAGAGATGAGGCAAGAAGAACCTGAACCCAACGGGCAAGCAGTACACCGGCAACAATGACCCCAAAAGCACTGAATTCAAGAAGCTTCAGCACAGCAACCCATTTGAGCAGCATCATGCCGGAAAGAGCAATAGCCCCAAATGAACCAACATTCGGATCCTTCATAATCCTCAGTGCGGCATCTTTCGTTCGGCCTCCCCAGAATCCATCAGCCATATCAGCAAGACCATCGGCATGCATTCCTCTGGTCAAGGCAATACCACCAAGAACCACAAATGCTGCCGACAACTCTTTCCAGGCTACAATATGACCAAAAGCAGCCTGCACAAGTCCAAGCAAAAGCCCAACCACTGGAAACCAGAATAAGGAGTTACTGAAGGTTTCAGTATCCTTGCCAGGAACAGAAAGCACCGTCAAGGTTCTCAACGCTGTGACAAGGCTTCTCAGCATCCCTTATTCTCCGCTTTTTATAGTGACACTTGCGGAACTGAATGTCGCCATTTCATTATAGATTTTCAATGAACCCTCAATAACCTGCATGGCAAGCGCTGCGCCCGTTCCCTCCCCAAGGCGAAGATCAAGATCAAGAATTGGCCTGGCACCAAGCTTCTGCATGACGGAGCGGTGCCCCTGTTCGTTGGAAAGATGGCTGAAAAAAAGATAATCATCCACAGCCGGACAGAGTTTGATGGCGGCCACTGCACCAGAGGAGGAGATAAAGCCATCAACAACCACAGGAATCCTGCATGCGGCTGCGCCAAGAATAAAGCCGGTTATGGCAGCAATTTCATACCCACCAAGCGCAGCAAGCGTTCCAAAAGTCGTCGTGCAACGAGAAGCATTGACCTCGATAGCTTTCTTGATCACCGATATCTTGTGTTGCAAACGCTCATCATCAATACCAGTACCCCTGCCGGTGATGCTCTCAACCGGCACATCAAGCAGCACTGCATAGAGCGCCGTTGCAGGTGTTGTATTGGCAATTCCCATCTCGCCTGTTCCAAGAAGATGGTAGCCAGCATCATAAGCTTCAGCAGCAAGTTCCGCGCCATAAAGCAATGCCTTCAGCGTATCATCCTCACTCATGGCTGGACCTGCCGCCATATTGGCACTTCCCGGCTGCACTTTTCTTTTAACAAGGCCGGGTAGATCAGGAAAATCATGATTCACACCCATATCCACAACATCAAGATCAGCGCCAACATGACGAGTCAGCACATTAATGGCAGCTCCACCGCTGAGCATGTTGTAAACCATCTGGGGCGTCACCTCTGCCGGAAATGCCGAGACACCTTCAGCAGCGACCCCGTGGTCTGCAGCAAAACAGCATATTTTCTTTTTGGAAAGCCGAGGTTTCAACGCTCCCGTCGCCAGAACAAATTTCAGGGCAATCTCTTCAAGTCGCCCCAAACTTCCCTGAGGTTTGGTAAGATCATCAAGATGAGCCTGCGCCGCCCCGATAAGCGAGCGATCAGCAGGCTGAACACGATTACAAAGCTGTTGCAGCTCTTGATACATAACTTAAATATTATTAATAAATTATCGACTACTTAATTCCTCATTCGGGAACAAATTTTTCATAAATAGCTTGTCCAACAATTAAGGACAATCAACAAAAACCTCAATGCTTTTTCGGGTTACAATATAACGATTGGAAGGCATGCCCACACAAAAAATCAGCAGGTATGTATTGAATTGGACGCATTCCTTAACCCTTTTCATTAAAAGCATTAACATTTTTTCCTCACAGGTATTCATTTCCATTTCGTTTGAGCATTATAGCCATATACAAAACAATCAGGAGGTTGATCAAGACAAAAATGATCTTAATCCATGAAATACCTTTGGTCAGTTCGTAAAGTTCAATTGGCAGATAAATACTGCCGCTCACCAGGGCAAACCATTCCGCCCATCGCCTTGCGAACCAAAGGCCATAAGCCTCAACAAACCGCATGGAAGAATACAACAATCCGAAAAGTGCAAAAAGAAGCATACGACCGTCAGTCAGACTACCTGCGGCTTCAATAAAAATCCTTGGAAAGTGTCTGGCTGGATTAAGGTGCATGTGACCGACCAGTTGTTCGGCAACAACCTGAATATTCTGATGTATGAGGGAAAATAAAGCCAGCCCTGCAAAAAGTACCAAAATACCCTTACACGCCTCAAATATTGCTACAACTTTCAGCGCGCGAGTCATCTTGTCATTAAAAATCATGTCGTGGTCAGTAACAATTATTTGATTGGAAATCACAAGTAGATCAATTATCTCCTATATTACATTATACTTTATAATGCATGTTTGTTCTCCTAAAAGGAATAACAATTTTGTTGTTTTCCCGAAAAAAATTAGTGCAATCAAAAATATGGAACCTGCCTCGAAAAAATCAAAACCCTCCTTGCCCGGTGAAGTCCCGGATAATTATTTCCGATTCCATCTTCCACATCTTCACCTTGGTTCTGTCTTCGGAGACGATTGGTTCTCTTTAAAAGCAGAGGCTTTCGCCCGCTTTTTTGGAACACCAGTTTTTCTCGTCGGGCAAACCGTAATCGTAGGTATCTGGATTTTGCTGAACTCCCTTGGAGTTACGAAATTTGACATCTACCCGTTTATCCTTCTCAATCTCGCATTCAGTCTGCAGGCCGCCTACGCCGCTCCGCTTATTTTGCTTGCACAGACACGACAAGCCGACCGTGACAAGGCGCACGCCGATGCTGATGCACAACATCGGGAAGCCCTCGCTATAGCAAGCGAAGAGCGCCAAAAATTAGCCGCACAACAGGCTGACCAACTCCTTGCACTGCTTAAGCAGAATACTCAACTGACCGAACTCATAAAAGAGCTAAGCCAACATATTGATGTTCTGACTGAGGATATGCACAACAAGGTCGTTCAAGACTCAAAACTATAACAAGGCTGATGCATAGACGACCATGCTCCCGTGCATCAGAACATGGAGTGTTCTCCGAGTTCCTGTCCTGACAACCCCTCTTTGAGAACGCGTTTGTAGAAATCCCGCAAGGTATCGTTGCCGTAGGATGGCGTCATATCGGCGTCATATCTACCCGTTTGCGGATTGAGCACCAGCATGGACTCCGAGCAGTAATATTTGCCAATTCGGGCGAACTCAGCCTTGTCTTCCAGTTTCGGAAAAATCTTTGCGAACAGACTCACCACCGGAATGATCACATCAAACATCTGTATCGGCATTTTCTTGAACTTGGGCGGACGACCGAGAAGCTCAAAGAGCATCTCACCCTGTTCGACAGGAGTAATCGCCTTGCCGGGCCCTCCAACAGGCAGAATTTTGTTCTGCATGGCAGGATCTTCAAGGCAGTTGACCATATAACGTGCCAGATCCGACTCACTGATCGGCTTGCAGGCGGTTAACTTGCCATCACCAAACATAACATAAGGCTTCCCGTTTTTCACCGACTCAACCTGACCGGCAATAGACTTGAAAAAAGCCGTCGGGCGCACAATGGACCAGGTCAACCCTGATGCCTTCAGCTCATCCTCAAATTTCAGCTTTGCTCGCTGGAACTCCAGCAGGGGTTTCTGGACACAAATAGCGGAGAGCAGCACAAAGTGCATCGCACCAGCCTCCTTGCCCGCGTCCAGCGCATTGCGTGTAGCCTGATAGTCGATCTTCCATGAATCCTTCACTCCACCATTGCGGGAAGTAAGACAGGAGACCACCACATCGAAATGCTCCCCCCGTATTCCGTTTTTCATCAGTGAATTCATGCTGCTCACATCACCGAAGCGCACCTGGGAACCTTTCAACTGGGCGCAAACCTCATCAGCAGTAGTTGCCGAACCAATACCCGATCGTTCACGGACAAAACTTACCACATCATATCCTCTGCCAACCAGTTCACGGACAACAAACTTGCCGATATATCCGGTAGCACCGACAACAAAAACACGTTTCTTCACTGAAGAGATAGTTACAGTTTTCAATACTGAAGGTTTTCATCCCCTTTCGACCGGAGATCGACAGCTTTTCATAAGTAGCAATAGTAAAAAAGGAAACAGCGGAAAATACAGGACTTTTCAGAAAGAACCAACGAAGGAAAAGTTGACGCGAAGAACTCAAAGAGTGATGCCTGGAATTTGGAATAAAACCTTACATTGACCGCGACAACGTTCTGGCGTTACAGGAATACAGAGTTTATACTGCCGCGATTACTCTCTCTTTCCTGAAGCGGTACCATGAGTTGTTCTGCAATAAAACATAAAACTGTTATGTCCAGAAATCCTTACATCCTTGATGACCAGGAGCCTACTCTATGCGAATCTGTTTTTGTATTTATGGACATTCTTGGCTACACCGATCTGATGCTGCAATCGCAGAGTGTCAATCTGGAAGAGTCAGCGCTTCGCGATCTGCACAGTGCATTGTCAGCAAGCCGCACGCGTCTTGAGTCTCAAACGTTATTTTCCATTAGCAGGAAAGATTTCTATGCACTCAAATCCTTCACCGACAACATAGTCATTGGCTGGCCGGTACACTCAGATGCACAGGCAGAGTTCGGTATAGCCTTTCCGCGTCTTGCTGAATATCAATTCAACATGGCGATTCGAGGTTACTTTGTCAGAGGAGCTATATCAGTCGCTCCTGCCTACGTTGATGAAGTTGTCGTTTTTGGTGATGCACTGGCTCAAGCCTACAAAGGCGAGAGCATTCTTGCACGAGACCCTCGAATCATTTTCACCGATTCAGCCGTCCGCGCAGTTGAACGCCACCTGAAATACTATTCACATGCGGCAAACGCACCCCACGTACGGGATATCCTCAAAGATGCAGACGGACAGTGGTTTTTAAACTATCTGGAATCGGTACTCATAGCAGAAGACACACTTGGACCGCTCTACAACGAATTTATGCAGCACAAGATTGCTGTTGAAAAAAAACTTTCTGAACACACCTCCAATCCCGAAATCTGGGCAAAGTACGCCTGGGTTGCCGGTTACCATAACTACTTCTGCGACCTGCACACCAACCACTTCGATGACGAACATCGTGTCAATATCGAACTCTTCAAGTCAACCCCATCGCTCATCACAGGAGAAGATGACATTACTACAGAATCAGGATTATAGGGCGATGAGCACGATACAGCATAATAGCAGAATTGTTTAACCACTGAAACCATATTTCTTCGATCCATTTTGTTATATTTGAATGTGCGGTTGTAGGATTGAAAGATCAACAACTTTTCAAAAGTCACACCAACAAAAAAATCCTGGAAGTTTTTTGCAAACACTACTTTTCTTGTCACTTAAACACACATACAGCTATGGCAAACGAAAACAACGGCGTCTTTTCCGATCTCTTTATTGCGTTCGGCACTTTGGCACAGAATATAGCTGACACCTTGGGTAATGGCGTCACTACAGCCACTTCGGTCGTCCAGACATGCCTTGATCTCTGTGCAACAATTGTCACCACCACGGCAAACACGGCCATTCAGCTCATTCAGGGCGTTTCAACTGCAGTTACCTCAGCTATCTCACCGAAAAAGTAAACCCACACCTCTTGTTGATCAAAGCCTCTTGCTCTGGACTGGGCAAGAGGCTTTGCTATTCTGACTGCATCTCCCTGGAAAAGTGCCGTTGAGCGCAATTTTTGCGAATTTATGAAGTTCTTTCCCGCCGGCCCATGCTGAAAGAGATTGGTCAAAGGGTTATGTTTTTCTGGATCAGGAGCTGTGGGCCATAGTTCAGGATGCCAGGTTGGGGAAGCGTTTTGTTGACAAGTTGGTCAGGGTGAATGTGTTGAATGGTGACGAGAAGTGGAATGCATTACAAGCAATAGAACGACTTGGCATGGTCAAGGGCCGTGTTGAGAGTCAATACAGCTTACTGAAAAGGCTGCTTGAACGCCGCTTTAGCTTGTTGCCCGAGTGGGCTTAAGAAAAGTTGAAGAGTGCCAAATCAAAAGATCTGGAAGCTTGGGCTGATGCTATTCTCACAGCGCCGACTCTGGAAGCTGTTTTCAAAAAATCGGATGTGTCATAAATTGAGCCGAGATGCACGCCAGGCTCTGGCGGTCGCTGCTCTTTGCCCTGCATAGGACCACCTGTTCGCTTTCGCTGGCTTCCAGATTCTTCTCCTGATAATTCCGTACAAACTGAAGCGTTGAAAACTCCGGCCTGATGATTTCAGCATTATCATGAACCCATGCCTTGTCTTTCAGAATTGCCGGATTGAGCACCTCAAAGCGCTCTTCAACAGGAACAACAAAAACGTTTATCCCTGCCCTGTGAGCGGGCTTAGGCAGTCGAAAACAGATTGCCACCTTAACTGAGTTTAGTGCCGCAATAATTAGCTATGACTTCCAGAGTGGCTCTTTTTCCCATGTTTTCGAAAACCCTAATGCATCAAGATCAACACCCGAATAGTTACAAAACAGGTTTTTCAGTTTCGGTGCAAACCTGTGTCCGGGGCTTATTGCATCCAAAAGATATTTCATACAGCAAACATGCACATATAAAGCGTGATGCTGAGAAACTGGTGGCACCAAAATAAGCCATGGTGCGGGAGGTTTCGGCAGCAACTTTGGGCGACCCGGAAGATTTTTGTTCCATAACCGTCCATGATGGGCACAAATATTTCTGATTTGCGAAAGCGACTGAAGCCAAGTCCTCAAATAAGTGTGATTTACAGTATTAAGCTCTTTCGCAATCATATCCTTTGATGCGATATTTGATCCAAGATTTCCATAGAGTTTAGATAAGAGCCCAAAACTTACAACCTCAAGCGTTTTCCATGCAGGTGGTCGACGGCTATCTGAATAATACCTCTGATGATGCTGCTGAATAAAAACCTCTTTCGAATTTTTAAGATCACGGTCAATCGCCTTCAAATTGTCAGCAAATGCCAATTTATTCTTGAAAATCGAAGGATTCTCAAACCACCAAGGATCAACTTCGTGAGCAAGATGATTAATCATACGGGTACGAAGAGCGATCTCGATCCGTTCGATAGCATTGAAGAGCAAAAGTCTCAATTCACAGTCAAAACTGTAGAGAGCAACAACATCCTCGAAACGGCTGTTCGGTTTAAAAAGATGATTGACTTTATCCGCCTGCATTGGCCACCAATAACCCGCAAGCCGATAATAACTGATGTTGTTGAGATAATGTTCAGCAAGAGAGTCATCTCCTGCGAGCAAGCCTCTTGACTTCAATAACTGAATCTGATCTTTAACCGGAATGGCTTGCTTGTGATAATTCATAACCATAAATAAAAAAAGGCCTCACAGATTAAGGAACCTGTGAGGCCTAAGCAAAAGACTTACCCTGGTACGCTGTTCTTACGGGAAGCGTGATAAGTACTATTGTCTCCATTATAAAAAAATAAACTTGATTCCATAAATCTTTTCACCCATAAATTCGCCATCTCCAGGAAATTACTCACCTGCAAATATTCTGTTACGCTTCTATTATGTCACAAACTCACAGCAGAAAAAATACATCATTTATGCGCGATCACCAAGCGATTTCATTACCATCTTTACAGGGAAGCATTACCGGAACCCATGAACAAGCACACACAGACCATGTGAGCATTTCCGGGGTATTCACCAAATTCTGATCTCCGACAAAAAGCGTATCGGACAAGTGCACGAATGCTCATGAACGCTCTTACCAATCCGTTACCCAAGGCGGCAACAATGCCAGTTACTCAAAGCGAGGTATCTCGTTATAAATTTTGATAATATCGTTTAATCTTCTGCGCCATCAACACTCTGCGAGCCCCAAGAAAATCCTCTTAATCTTGTAACGTCATCTGATAGATTGTACCGTGAATGCAGTTAGCCTCAAGGTTTGCTTCAAAATCCGGAAGAGTATCAATCCCGCCAAAAGCGAGCTTCCCTACCTTGATGTTAATCTCCTGCTGAACATAGACATAGTTCGCTCCCTGATTATACTGGCTCTGGCTGAAACCATTCTCTTTCAAATACTGCCGAGGAAAAATATGATGGATATCACCCCGGTGTTCGATCATCTCTTTCACACTGATGTCTCGCGACAGGAGGCCTTTGATTTACTTCTGGAATGTCAGCTTTGTATCAGCCTGTTATTTGAGTAAATTTCGAACGGAGATTATTTGGATGTAATCAAGACAATACTTCCAGCAACTTCTTTAAAAGTAAACTTTTGGATAATGCCTGAACTATCACGATTTTAAGGGATTTTGATACGAATGTATGCTGAGCTGGATGTTCCCCATCATACGCCTCATTTTCACGCCTATTACCCGGGATTCACAAGCCGTTTTTTCTATTGACCCGGTTACCATGATGGAAGGCGCATTACCCGAAAGGCAGCGGCGACTTGTGATGGCTTGGGCTGAAATTCATCAGTTTGAACTTTTGACCGATTGGGATTTGTTACAGGATGGCAAGGCCCCGGTAAAAATAGAACCGCTCCGTTAATTCAAGACGATAACGCACTATGAAACATCAATTTATAAGGGTCTTAGCTGTCGATATTCTTGACTGCTTTTCATTGCGTGTACATTTCGATAACGGTACGGTAAGGGAAATCAATCTGGAACCCATTTTGTATGGTGAACTCTATGAACCACTGCGCAATCATGATTTTTTCAGGCAAGTCAGCGTTGACGAGGAAGTTGGAACTATAGTATGGCCAAATGGGGCGGACTTTGACCCTGACTTGCTCTATGCCTGGGACGAACACATCGACACCTTTGCAGCCCAGATGCACAAAGTCGAACAGTCACAGGATCGGTAACGAATCATTCATGGTAAAAAATGTTGCCGCCAGCCGCAACAAACCATTTATCAGCAATCACCCTCTGTTGTTTACAAAACATACAGCCATGCACGCTCAACTGCCTTTTGCCGTAACTTTTTAGCTAATTTTTCAGATTGAGGATATGAATAGTCTGAAAAATCGATTAGAGCATGTTCGGGAAACGGTGCCGGATCGGATAAAACAGGCAGGCTTAACTCATTACATTCCTTGACACTGACAGCCAAAACACCTGTTGAACTTTTTAGCAGCTTTTTGGTATAGTGCTCGTAAGCTTTCTCCGCAGTAATCATATCGTTATCGTATACGGAAAGCTTTTTATCATCCTTGATTGTAGGGCGGAATGCCTGGGAAGTTATCTGGCCTTGCTTGATAAAGCTTGGATGAATCTGGCGAAGCATCAATGTAGCGTCATTCATACCTCAGCCTCCGATAGTGTCTTGAGTTCCTGATTCAGCAACACACAATCATCGGGCTTGTTGAAATCAAGAGACTTTATGATTTCGTCATCATTACTCATGTTCAGGGCATGAAACTCACCCTGACGGGTATCAATATTTACAGCAAGAGTTATTTCATAACCATTCAGGGCCCATTCAATTTGAACTCCACCTTCGGGTGTCGGATAAATGCATGGCACAGGCAATTCATCCGAGTAATAGGTTTCAAAATAGCCGACAAGCCAGTCCAGCCCCTCTTTACCCGGAGCAACACCTTCACCATCAAGCCAGCCATTCTCCAAAGAGCGCAGTTCATCCAACTGAACCAACACGTCGTTAGCATCCAGCAAGCTGATGTGCTCGACAGAATCGATGCTTTGAAGCCGATTATTGCGATTAAACCTTCCTATCCCCTGCAGCATCACGATACCGCCATTACCATAACGCATGAAAGCCTCTTTGACGATGTCACAATGTTGCGGTGAAATTGGCGCACTCACTGTAGGTCCACTGATAATGTGCAAATCAAACGTCATTTTTGCCTGATCGGCAGCAGGTATTGAGCCTCTCAGGGTAATCTCCTCAGTAAGCTCCAACACATTGGAAGAGGCAAGTAATAATTTTCTGCGAGTAGTTTTGTTAAGTCGAGCCGGTTGAGCTGTATCAGCAGGATTCAACTCAAGTGACTCGCCATCTCTGAGACTTCTACCTATTCGATCAAAATAACAGAGAAGATTTTCAGGCAAATACTCCTTGATATCACGATTTTGTTCGGCAGCATTAACCGCGTTAACTATCGAGTTTTTAGCCAGGTGAAAGTAATGAGCATTATCAGAAGGGAAAAGATCCAGACTTGTTCCCGCAAGCGTGAAGAACAAAGCTATTTTTGGGATGGCACTTCCCTCTTCAATACCTGTCAGCTTGAGAGAGACACCGTTGGTAAAACCACGGGGAATGCGTTTCCTGTCGGGGTGTTCTTGCATGTACCCCCATTTGGCGGTTTCAACAAGCATTTCTTCCAGAACAGCCAAATCCCTGAGAACCTCGAGAGGAATGGCATGTCCCAAAAATCGTTCACCAACGAGCCGGGGGCTAAGGAATTCAATGTTGTTCAACGTGCTGCTCATGGCGCTTAATGGTTTGTTAGAGTTCAATATAAACAACATGAACAAAATAAAGCCATAAAGGCGCATATCCGCGTCTCTCCATTCGAACCATGTTCCCAATCTTGAAGCGCTCGAACATCGAAGCCAAACCGCAAAGAAAATTCCGGTTGCGTCAACCCCAGGCCAAGGCGGATGGATTTGACGTCCACATCTTCCGGGACATGAGCAATAAATCCTTCGCTGATTTCACCACGTGCATAGGCAAGGGCCTGATTTGCGGATTTGATAAGTTTACTTCCTGCTTTTGACATGGCGTTTCACTCCTTTTCTGTAAATCTCGGCAAGCTACACCAAAATATAACAACAAGCATACAAAATGAGCCATAGAGCTTGCCTGAGCCCCCCTTTGTCCACTTGAGTCTGGAACAACTATAGAACAGGTCGTGACGGTATCGCGACAGTTCCACATAACTCAGAACGGCATCCTGGCAATAAACATTGATGCGTAAAATACCTGAATTATTTTGTATTAAGGGAGATTGCTGATATTATTAGAGTGTTTTATATTGACGATTACGCATCGCTGCGCGTACTCTGTCTGCCCAATGAACGTTGCCGGAACACAACACAACCTATGGAGACGCCAAATGATAAGTATGACAGCCCGTGGAAAAGGGCCGTTGAGAACTACCTTCAGGAGTTTATGGAATTCTACTTCCCACTGGTTCATGCTGAAATAGATTGGGCAAAGGAGCATGTTTTTCTGGATCAGGAGCTGCGGGCCATAGTTCAGGATGCCAAGTTGGGGAAGCGTTTTGTTGACAAGCTGGTCAGGGTGAATGTTTTGAATGGTGACGAGAAGTGGATATATATTCACATTGAAGTACAGGGTAAAAAGCAAGCTGAGTTTGCCGAACGAATGTTTGTTTACAATTACCGTATTTTTGACCGATACAGGCGACCTGTTGCCAGTTTGGCAGTACTGGCGGATACACACAAGCAGTGGAAACCATCCTCTTATGGCTTTACCCTGCTGGGCTGCAGTCATACCTTCAATTTTCCCGTTGCCAAGCTGACCGATTACGAAGAGCGACTTGATGAGCTGCTGGAATCAGATAACGTTTTTGGATGGATTACGGCAGCTCATATCCTGACCCAAAAAACCAAAAAGCAGGATCAGGAACGCTACGCAGCAAAAATCCGTTTATTGCGAATACTCTGTCAGCATCAATGGGATAAACAACGTATCATTGATTTATTTTATATTTTAGACTGGTTGATGCAACTGCCCGAATGGTTGAACAGCAAGGTCTGGCAAGAACTTGAAACAATTGAGGAGAAAGAGAAGATGGAATACATCACAAGCATAGAACGAATTGGCGTGGCCAAGGGTATGGTCAAGGGGCAATACAATTTACTAAAAACTCAGCTTGAGTGCCGTTTTGGCATGTTACCCGAATGGGCTTCAGCGCGGTTAAAGTGCGCCAAAGCAAAGGAGCTGGAAGCTTGGGGTAAAGCAGTTCTCACAGCTCCGACTCTGGATGCTGTTTTCAATAAATCGGATGTGTCATAAAAAGATTTGACATTCACTACTGGCTTTGGCGTACTAATTTTATTATGACATAGCATTATGCCTGAAATCAGCCGCTTTCTTGGAATAATCATACGGATGTATATTCGGGGGGAACACGTTCCACCACATTTTCATGCCGAATATGGTGAATATGAAATTACTGTTGATATTGAAACCGGGGTGGTAAACGGCAGGTTTCCAAGAAGAGCCCTTAGCGCTGTGCTTGATTGGTATGTTCTTCATCAGCAAGAACTTATGGTTAATTGGGAGGCCGCAATGAACAGAAAACCACTATTGAAAATTAAGCCACTGGAGTAAGTCATGTTTATGCACGTTACACAAGCCAGATATTGCGGGGACTACAAGGTATGGGTTGCATTCAATGATGGCGCAGAAGGAGAGATTGATTTATCCCCCGAGCTGTATGGCGAACTGTTTGAACCTCTCAAAGACAAGGAGTTTTTCAGATCGTTCACTCTCGAAGGCCACACCTTGAGCTGGAGCAATGGAGCTGATTTTGCTCCCGAGTTTCTGAGAGAGCAACTCTCCTGCCTCTTGCAAGCCTGATGATTTCAGCACTATCACGATCCCATGCCTTGTCTTTCAGGATTGCCGAATTGAGCACTTTAAAGCGCTCTTCGACAGAATGAAACTCAGTTTTGATGTTGGACAGAGTGGGAAACTGTACCTTTATTTTTCTTTCCTCGCGTCCGCGCTGATTTCGCAAAACCTTCTGAATTAATGAGCCAGAGCACGGCTGACAGCATCAGGTTCATGAGCAATGACAGTTAAAAGAACCCGCGCTGCTCGTTCAGGTTGTCGGCGTTTCTGTTCCCAATCTTGAAGCGTTCGAACATCGAAACCAAACCGCAAAGAAAATTCCGGTTGAGTCAACCCCAAGCCCAAGCGGATAGACTTGACATCCACATCTTCCGGGACATGAGCAATAAATCCTTCGCTGATTTCACCACGAGCATAGGCAAGGGCCTGATTCGCGGATTTGATAAGTTTACTTCCTGCTTTTGACATGGCGTTTCACTCCTTTTCTGTAAATCTCGGCAAGCGATCCTAAAATTTGCTTCAGTTCATTTTTTTCCGCTTGCGACAAATTGGCTTTTTCACCGCTCCGCCCGTACCCTTCATTTCATCCCCGGAATCAGGATATTGCGCCACATAATTAACGATTGCTCGACGTTCATCTTCCGATAAGCCAAGCGCCTTGGCATCGGTCAGATAATCGGGGGTTTCAATGACTACTTGCATGAAATTAATGTACGGCATTGCCGTATCGAATGCAAGAGGAATTATCAATACCGCCAAAAGCAAGCTTCCCGCTTTGACATTGCTCACGGATTTGACCGATATAGTCTGCCGGAGAGCGCTTCCCTACCTTGATGTTAATCTCCTGCTGGACATCCACCTGATTATACTGGCTCTGGCAGATACCATTTTCATTCAAATACTGCCGGGGGAAAATATGATGGATATCACCCCGGTGCTCAATCATCTCCTTGACACTGATATCTCCCGACTTACGACTTGTCAGGTTCCTCTCCTTTTTTCCGCGAGGCCTCAATCCATTTCACCACTTTGTCAAAATCGCTCTCAAACAGCCGATCCTGTACAATGCGGTATTTCTCAAATTCACTCTCAGCATGAGCTTTGGCTATTTCTGCGCTCACCTTGCCTGCATCCTGCAAAATTTCCCGATCCCAAAGTTTCAAAAACCCGCCCAGGCGTTCTTCCCAGTCTGCCATGGTCATTGGAATTCGCCGCATGGCATGCAGTTCGGCCATATCCAGATAGGCAGAAACGATACGCTGCATCTGCTCAAGCTCAAACCCGGTCAGGTAGTTCTTTGCAATGGAGACATCATACTTGTGGATCTTGCCTTGCGGAGCCCCCTCCCAACTGGTCAGACCCATGTTTTCTTTCTGGTGATCGGCACGCTCCACGATAACTTCCGCTGCAGTCTGGCCATGTATGGAGTAGTGCATCTTATTTTGAACGGCTGCGAAAAAGCGCTTTGTGGCCGTGGCTGATCTGTCGTAATCCAGTGAGGTGGAATAGATATCGGTGACTTTCTGATAGAACTTGCGTTCAGAAAGCCGGATTTCCCGGATTTTTTCAAGTTGCCGCTCGAAATATTCATCGGTCAGGATGCTTCCACCATGTTTAAGGCGTTCCACATCCATGGTCCACCCCTGAATCGTATAGTCCTTCACGATCTGGTTGGCCCACTTACGG
This sequence comes from uncultured Chlorobiaceae bacterium, assembly GCA_903887845.1. Lineage (GTDB taxonomy): Bacteria > Bacteroidota > Chlorobiia > Chlorobiales > Chlorobiaceae > Chlorobium. The sequence goes on along the minus strand of CAISRC010000136.1, from coordinate 19,368 downwards.
AACTGGACTGCACGCTCATTTTCAATTTTGAAGCCGACAGAAATTATTGCCTGAAGATTATAGTGATCCACTTCACGCCGAACTTCCCGACCACCCTCAGTTTGAACTATTAAGTATTTCTTAACAGTTGCCCCTGGTTCCAGCTCATTATCGGCAAAAATACGTTTCAAGTGCTGGTTGACAGCCGAAACCGAAACATCATACAGAGTGGCCATCATCTTCTGGGTCAGCCAGATGTTTTCATCAGCATAGCGCATTTCCACACTGGCCTCTGAATTGCCGCCCGCAGCAACAAATGTCAGATATTCAGCAGCCGAGGAGCGAACAACAGAGACCTCTTTTTTCTTGCTCATCTTTTCATCTCCATCCGGTTATAAACTCCTTTTTTAATAAAAAAACCGTTCAATTCTCATCATCTTGTTTAGAGTTGACAGGATGAAAAACAATTTTGATGTTGGAGAAAGTGAGAAACCATAACTATATTTTTCTTTCCTGATCGTTCCCCCTTGACTTTTTGTCTGTAATGAACGATATTAAGGCAGCTCATCTACCATGTGTGGAAGGAGTAACGAGGCCGTCCTTCGGGGCGGCTTCAGCTTTTTCAGCTCTTTTTCCGCTGAAATTCTTCATATTCCTTCTGTAATTTCCTTTGCTCAAATTCTTTCCTCGCGTCCGTGCTGATTTCGCCAAACCTTTATGGCCGGATCACTATCATGCTCAATTACCTGCTTTGGCCAGCGAATACGTTCGCACCTTCTGAAATCGGGAAGTCGATCATCTTCGTTTTTCCCCTCTGAGATTATATGCCAAAACGTGGCTTCCTTGCCAAGGCTCAGCGGGTACCGCTTCAAGCCAAGCCGTCGTCCTTGAAAAACTGGTTTACTGTCAATAAAATCCTGCCTGAACCATGTATAAAGGGCATCCAGATACCGATTCCAATCACCTTCATAATCAGAAAAAAGTACCAACGATGGCAACCAAACTGGAAAGTCACTCATCCCTGTACCTCCGTCGCATGCCAGCGGAAAATATTCATCTTTTCTTCACGCAACAGGGTCGTTCGTGTCAGGTCGTAGCCTGAACGATGTTTCATTCGTTCAATGAGCGCAATTTTCCCCTCATTGCCATGAAGGTTTCTGTTTAGGTAGCCGACGGCACCAATAAGCAGATCGGCCAACTGTAATTGCTCGATCTCATGAGAGTGTACAAGTTGCAACCGCTCAATTACCTGCCGTGAGAAGTCATATCGGTCGTTACACAACACTTCATGCAGTTGAGCTACTTTTTGTGCACCACGCGTATCCTTGATATCGAGATAGATGCGATAGCGGGCTTCAGGTTTAAAGATGACTTTCAGCATATCGAAGTACATCTTGTAATACCAATCATCATGATCCTGACCCGAAAAAGCATCATGGCGGATAAGCGACTTGTCGGGGACTATCAAGGCCCGAAAATGCAAGTCGTCATCATCGAAAAAATAATCGACAAGATCCAGATAAAATCGAGTCTTGGCAGGCGATACTTTAGTCCATTTCACTTCAAAAAGCGATGAACAACCATGTTTCTGCTTGATCTCACGCAAGCGCACAGCGATCTCCCGACTCTTATCCAGCGGACACCAGACAGCTCCAAGTACCATCGCTTTCTGTCGATCATTCTCCAGATGACAGGATTCATCACAGTAGATATTGTAAATCTCGCTCATGGTATTGCCCCATATAAATAAAATCGAATTAATTTTGAGTTCATACTCTATCCGTTCTCCTTTCTCAATTTCAATCGCTGGCTACTCATGCTTTCAATAAGACCGGCGGCTTTCATCACTGATTCCATGCTGATGGTGGGTATGTCTGCATGATCTTTAACAAACTGTGACAAGTATTCCGGTGATGTGGTCTGAATACCCTAACGCTGGCAAACTCGCTCAAAAGCGCAGCCGTTTTGAGCTGCCAACTGACTACTGAACGAAAGATAGGCGGAAGCCTACAAGGTTGTCCCGGTAGCTTGGGGCGGCGAAGTTGCGATCAGCCGACCGACAGCCCTCGGCAGTGCTGCCCCAGCTCCCGCCACGAATCACTCGGGACGAACAAGTTTTTTCATCCCACCAACTATCAGTCCACTCCCATACGTTACCAGCCATATCGTACAGTCCTTCAGGTGTTGCTCCTTCGGGATAGCTGCCCACGGGTGTTGTTGCGCCAACATTGCCATTGTAGTTGAGCAGTTTTGAGTTTGGTTCGCCCTTCTCTTTCGGCCAAGGGTATGCACGTTTTTCTTTCCCTGCTGCAGCATACTCCCACTCCCGTTCTATGGGTAAACGATACCTCTTGGTATCCTGACCATTGCTTTCCATGAGAGAGAGCCATAAGCAGTAGGTGCAGGCAGCATACCAGCTCACTCCGACTACTGGCTGATCATCCTCCTTGAAGCGTCGGTCATCATCATATTTTGAGCGAAACTGTTTCGAGAGTTCAGGTTCTTCACCCAAACATGTCTGAAATCCGGGAATAGTCTTCGCAAGTTCAAACAGGTTATCTTTCAGGATGTCATCGGCGTGCCCATTATCAACCGATTGCAGCCAAGTAATAAATTTGCGATAGAGTTTATTGGTCAATGGATATTTGGCCACATAAATATCCTCTGCCTGCTTTTTACCATCTACGGAGTGACTGCCATTTTTTATAAAAATGTATTGGGCGTTCTGTTCAATAGAGCTGAAATGGACATCCCCATTGGGTTTAGCACTTCCGACAACCAGCTCTCTTTTTATAACGGGAATGGCTGAGCGTTCCTGTTCATCGGTTAGCACCACTTCGTCGGCTTTTCTGAGCAACTCCTGATCTGCCTCTGGATGCTGCCTTTTATACTCTTGAGCGACTTCAACGGCCTGCCGACTCCCAACGGTTTTAAGGCATTCGAGAATGTAGTACTGGCGGTCACGTGTGGTTGCTGGATCACGGAGCTTTTCACAAAATGCTTCAACGGTTTGAGGAGCCTTGCGTATCAACTTCTGGAGAAAGTTGAGGGTTCGCTGATCCAGTGAGGCACTCCGGGGTGCATCAAAAAATGCCTTGATGAATTTATTGAACCAGAATGCATCAACTTGCACCATAAAAAAGAGCAGCGGCTCATCCCACCAATCAACCCCTACCTGCTCAACAAGCTTACCGATACGGTCAGGCTCAGAGGTGACACATTTTACAAGTCGAAGACCAGCAAGATATTCCCGGAAGGTTTTGTGACTGAAGACGTAGGTCGATCCTGATTTTCCAAGAACACCGGCTCGTGTAACAAGGTTTTCGCAAATTTGTTCTGCGCTATATTTGCTCCGATATTTGTAATGCAGATTATCAACTTCCTGCTGCATTCGGTCACGAAATTGATTTATATCTGCAGCATCCTGATTCCTGTCCTGCATCCAGAGGGAGAGTGGTTCAAGCAGTTGCTTTGACACTGTTGCTGGCAAAAAGGGTGATATGTTTTTTTCGTTTTCCCGATAAAAAAGGAGATAATCAAGTGCGACGCGATAAATCTCTTCACGATTCTCAGGAATAGCGTTGCTTTGCTTCCAGAGAATGGCCATGAGTTGCAGAAGCAGCGGTATACCGGCAAGGTCGTTCCGCAAGCCCCGGTTTTCCGGCAAAGTAAGATAGGTATCGAGGGCAATAGTGCTCTTAGCGGCATCCTGTTCTTTTTCGGTTATCCTCTGCTGACCGAACCCTTTTTCATCACGATGGAGGTCACGCAAAAACGCTGCCCGGAACCATTTTTGCAAAAATAGACGCTGTTGTTCTTCACTGAAGCGCTTGACCCAGGCAATCTCTTTGTCGATTTTCAGCGCATTCTGCTCCTTTTCTCCATACCCCTTGTCCCGTGTAGTTATGACAAAAAAAGCCTTTTTCCAGGTTTTAGCGGCTTCAGAAACCCACGTGCATATCTTGACCCGTTGCGTTTCCTCACTTATTTCATCAAGTCCATCGAGCAAGAGCAGCGAAGGTTGGTTTTTCAGGCGATCCTCAAAAAAGCTTTTTTCAATCTCCAGATGAGGCTCGAAGCATTGCGATAATTTTGCATGAAGCGATTGACGCTCTTCGCCCGGAGTTGCCATTTTGCTCAATGGCATGTAGAATATCGGGACGGGAAAAGCAAAGCCTTTCAACCTGAGGGTGTGGCTCAGGGCAAAATGCTTGATAATGGTTGTTTTGCCTGAACCCGGCTCTCCGATAATAAGCAGCATCCGCGATCGTTCCACAGCATAGTGCAGCGCATCTTCAGGATTGACATCAGACGTTTTGGCTTCTGAACTCTCAACCCCCTGTTGTTGATGCTCCTTGTTAACAGAGATATCCAGTGGGACAAGGGTATCCGGCAGATCGACCGCCTCTTTATCACCATCAATACCCGGCATCCCGAAAATCGAATTCTTGCCCAGATCTTCTTTTAGTCTGGCATGATAGCGCTCTACATCTGTAAACCCATCAACTAAGTTCTTAAAACCAATTATGAGTTGAGTTTTAAATTCCTCTGCAGAACGAACAGTAACCAAAACCGACTCACGAGCAACTGCGTCGAGAAAATTTAACTGCTTCTGACTATAAAATTTATTCTCAGAAGCATTATTCTCAATAATATTCTGTTTAAGGGAAAATAAAAGCCGAGGCAAATCGTTTCTTGTTTTTACCCGAGAATACTCCATTTCATATATGGATTTGTCATATCCCGCAGGAACATAACCATATTGATGGGTCCAAATGCCTATATAGAGATCCACATTATCAACCATAGAACTCGATAGCGATATCGCATCAGTAACATCTGCAGGATGATGCTCCATCATGACAGGAAAATACCCAGCCTGAAAGCAGGCTGCAATTACTTCTTTTTTAAATGGATCCAGTCCTGATAGTGCCCCGCCAATAAGTGCACGTTTACGGATCTCTATAGACTTATTTGTAATGGGTTCAATGAGAATAGGTCTCTCGAAACAAACAACAACCGCTCCATTCTGTATAATTATTGTTGGGGGAGGCAAAAGCGCTTTCTGCATAGCGTACCTCATACGGGCGATTCCTGATGCATTAAGCTCAACATTTGTCATATGATAAAATATTTGAGCAATTACCGGATTTCTCCGAACAGGGGTCAATTTCTCAGAACATTGATTTAACTGATCAATGTTTATTGAACTTGGCAATGTCCCGAAACTTGTTATCTCAACTCTATTATCGTAAACTTCGACACGAGTTGGTTGGTCGCGATGTTCAGTATTCTCATAGTCTCTATGTACAAGAGCATTCGCCAACGCCTCACGAAGAGCGATCTCAGGTATCTCCAGATCATCACGATCCAATGAACCAACTAAGCCTTGACGTCCAAGGTGTGCCTCCGAAACTAGCCAATACATCCCCCGTTCGAACAAGTTGAGTAAGTTGTCATGCATCGGAAACGTTTCAATTGCTGATAATGTCCGACTTGTGCCTTTATAGCGAACTACATGCAAACTGCACGAACCAAATTTATTAATAATAAGCCGAGATGGGGCAAAACAAAGAAATGCCCCAAGTGTTGGACAATTTCCTGTCACACAACCAAGCACAGTCAGACGATCCGTATCGGTTGAGTATGAAGAAAGATTTTCTTCTTGAAACAAGCGTAAAGAAAGAGGCTTGGAAATAAATTTCTCAACCATATTTTTATCCAAATCATCTACCGTATGAGATAACATTGGACGACGATCAAAATTAATATCTTTTATATCTCCAATTAAACAAGCTGATGCAGATGATATTTTGTTTCGTGGTGACTCATTTTGAGAAAGGATATTATGAATTGCAACCAATAACTTTTCGCGTGCAATTATCTTGAGATGCTCGATATTTTCGTAGTCTGGGCACGGTGTTATTGAACAGGAATCGGGCTGTGTCCAGTCAACAGTAAGATCTTCCTTGTGCTTCAGCAATGTTAACCAAGCTTCTGCATCTCGGCGTTTTCTAAAATCAACTGATTTTGGTGGGTGGTCAGGGAAAAAAGCAAGTATATGCACAAGGTTTTCCTTACTCCTTTTTTTGGCTTTTTCGAGTTCTTCCCATGTGACATTACCAACTCGTTCTTTAAAGACAAAGATGGTTATCTGTGCACGATTAAGAGCGGGATCAACAACATGTTTCTGACCTCCTGTTTTTGAGGACGCATCAAGGTGCCACTCCCAAAGTTTAAGGCTATGAAACTGCGACTTTTGGTGCTGTAATTCCAAGTATTTCCGAAATTCATTTTCAATCGTCGATTGTAGACTAACGATCGCAAGCGCTTCTTCCCGGGCATCATCACTATGTCCAATAAAAATCAAAAGAGCATCTTCAGGAAACTTGTGAGATGATAGAGATACGTTTTTATTTTCCGAATTCATAAGAGGTTAATATCTATTATGTTGGGAAAATTTAATTGGTTGTGATGCGTTAGACGTACTGGAATTTTGTATAGCTCTATTTAACGCATAGAATTAATATTTATTCACACCAAGTCCACCTGAACAGAATGGATTGTCCAATTTTCAAATCAAAATCTCGAATTATAAAGCGCTTCTTATCTTGTTTGACAGGTAATTCTGTCTGAATAACACTATCCCTTTTTTCTTTCCTAATGGCTATGAATGATTCAACATCAGTCGCTCCCGAGAAATCAAATTCATATATGAACTCAGAAATATTTGTTTCAACATCAAAGTTCCAATACTCATCTTTCTGAGAAAATCCATCACATATATCATAGTATAGCTTGTATTCGTAAGTATCTCCTATCCTCAGTGTATGATCAAGATGAATTGTAAGAAAATACATACCCTCCATAAACATACGTTTCTCAACGACAACAGTGTCACCAGAATAATTGATTAAACTACCATCTGATCTGATCTTTCGATAAAAAAGATCGTTTTTCACAACTTCAGATCGATTACGCCACAACTCATTAAAATGAGATATTTTACCTCGATAACCATCGAATAAAACCTTAGATTCCGTCTTTTCGACATGAAATCCTCCGGAAAACTTGTCGATTAGATAGTCCATTGGAACTCGATAAAAATGCCTATCCTCTGAAATTGTTTTTTTTATATTTTCTGCCAATTGTGTACCACCACGAATTGATTGTTGGTAGACTATGCAACGCCAATGGCGGAGATCGAACGGAACATCATTTATATCTTGAGTAATTAGAATAGGATTTCTACCTATAGCATGAGCCAATCCTAATTCGTAAAAAACGTTAGGGTTGCGCCCAGTAAGGTCGGCAATAATCCATGCCGATTTTTGAATGAGCGACCAAATATCATCTATAATAGCGTTTCGAGAATAAATCTCATCGGCTCGTACCGGGTGGATACCAAGACTACCAACGGTAGGTTTAATAATGTCCTGGTAGACTTCATCAAACCCTTGGTGCAAAGGCATTATAACGAAACACTGACGAAGATTAGGTGGCTCGCTTACTTGAACAAACCGTATCGCATCACCCTGTTTATATCCAGCATCCTCCATCTCTCGATTTATATATTTGATTGTAACTAAAACATTTAATTCTTTAACTTATTTTACACAAACCAACTAACATCCTTCTTAACTTCCTTCGCCTTCTAGATACCCATGACCGCCTTGGCAATTTTTCGCACGTGAGTAATCATGGTGGCTTTGATAAAACAACTGCTGATACATAATTTCAACAACCTCATAATGAGATTGTCACTAAATATCAACTGAACGAACAACACGAAAACCAATATTGAGGCTTCTGTTTTCTGGCAAGTAGTAACTTCGAGATGAGCAACGTAAATAATCATGTCCACTGTTCCATGAACCACCGCGTAATGAATGGGCTATTGCATTTTTATCGTATAAATCCTCCACCAACTCCCAAACATTACCGGCCATATCGTGCAACCCTTCCGGTGTAGCGCCTTCTGAATAGTTTCCAACCGGTGTCGTTACTCCAACATTTCTATCATAATTGACCAATTTTGAGGATAACTCACCTTTCTCATCACTCCATGGATACTGCCGAACCGTTTGTACTGCTTCGCCATGCCTGCCACCTGCGGCCCATTCCCACTCCATCTCAATCGGTAAGCGGTAAAGTGGCTGATCGGGCTCAAACAGGGAAAGCCAGAGACAGTATGCCTTTGCTGCATACCAGCTTACACCTACTACCGGCTGCTCTTCAGCACCGAATTTTCGATTTTCATCATATTCTGAACGAAAGAGCATTGCAAGATCGTTGTTACCTTCTTTGAGAAAGGCACCAAATCCATCACCCCAGGCATTGGTTTTGGCTATGCTCTTTATCTTCTCTCCGAATGCCTGCACAATCACAGATGAGGTGCCGGGCTGGAACGATGCAATAAATGAACGGTAAAGCCGGTTGGTCACAGGGTAGCGGGCAACGTAGAGTGCCTCAACACACTCCTCTTTTTCAGTTACCGAGTATATGTAACTTCCACCCGATATCAGGAGATACTCGGCATTCTGTTCATTCGGGTTACGATACGACTGGGGGGTTCCGCTGCAGTAACTTTCGGGCTCACGCACAAGTGGCTCACCTCCAAAGACGAGAATCACCTCCTCCGCTCGATTGGCTACATCTTCATTTTGTGCAAGAGACTTCTCTCTGAACTCCCGCAATGTGTCAAGTGCTGCCGGTTTGTTATTGATAGCTTTGAGGCAGTCAAGAATCACCCTCTGCCGACTGGCTGTTGTCGCCGGTTCAAGCAACTTTTTGCACAATGCGTCAATTTTTTTCCCTTTTGCCTCTTCAATGATTGTCTGCAACAACAACTGCTGCTTTGGCGTCATTTCATCACTTTGTGGAGAATCGAAGAGTTTTGCCATAAAGGCATCAAACACTCTGGCATCAACCGAAGCAATAAAAAAGCGGAGTGGCTCTTCCCACCAGTCATTACCAAAATTCGCAACCAGCGTGTTCAGATGCTCATACGGGCGGTCTTCCTTGAGCTGAACACCAGCGAGATATTCCCGAAATGATTTATGCCTGAAGAGGTACTCTTTGCCGCCTGTCTCGACCAGCAAACCTGCTCGTTTGACCAGATAGTCGCAAAAAGCTTCTGCTGTTGGAGGGGTATCAAGCGTGTCAAGCCACTCCTGCATTTGAGTGTGCATATCTGCTCTTGCCGCTTCATCTTTTTTGAGCCTCTCCTGCATCCAGAGCGAAACCGGCCCAAGCACCTGTCGGGCCTCAATCGCAGTGAGCAGCGGTTTAATATCTCTGCGTTTATCGCGGAATTCAAGCAGGTAATCAAGCGCGGCTTCGTAAAGTTTCACACGACTTTCCGGCATATAGTCTCTATCCTTCCACAAAATAGCCATGATCTGCAAAATCATGGGTATGGCGGCCAATTGACGCAGCCCCTTATTCTTCTCGACCATGAGATGCGCAACAATGGAGGCGGTGCGTTTTTCGGCCTCCTTTTTTTGCTTTTCCTGCCACCTTTCTTCGTCAAATCCTTTTTCACAAGGCTCTTTCAGAAATGCTGCACTAAACCAGTTCCGCAAAAAACGCTCCTGCTGCTCCGGGGTAAAGTCCTGAACATCGGCTCGTTCGTACTCTGACGCAAGCTCAATACCTTCATCCTTGCGGTAGCCTGTCGCCCGTGATGTCACCACAAAAAAGGCCTTACTGAATCCACTGAAAGCGTTGTCAATCCACCGGCACACCTCTTTTCGCTCTTCGATAGTGCTGATTTCATCAAGACCGTCAAGCAACACAAGAGAGCTGTCATTGTTCAGCCAATCGTTGAAAGCCTTTGCATCAATGAGTTGATGATGTTTTGCTGACCAAACGGCAAGGGTTGCTGGCAGATTTTCTGTGCACCGACCCTCCTTATCGCGAACAAGATCCCGCAAGGGCAGGTAGAAAACATTGACTGGAGCGCTGAATCCAAGCTTCGTGTAATCATCAAGTGCACAAAGGGCATAATACTTGAGCAGCGTTGTTTTGCCAGCACCAGGGTCACCGATAACGAGCAGCATCCGGCGACCTCTCCGGTCGTGGAAAGCATGCCTCATGATCTCATCAGGATAAAGAATATGGTCACGACCTTGCGGGTCGCTCTCTTTTGCAACAAGCCTAACTCGCTCCAGCTTGTCAGAGAGGCGCAAGGGCACAAAGGTATCGTTGTTCAGGTTAACCTTGATACTCTCAACACCCGGAAGTCCAAGCATACGAATATAACCCAACTCCTCTTTGAGCACTGCCTGATATCGCTTTTCACCGTCCAATACAAATCCATCATCTGACTTTTTAAAACATTCTGCCAGTTTTGTTTGTAGTTCATCCGCAGTAACCACATTTATCAAAACTGATTCCAGGGCAACTGCTTCTCGAAACTTCAACTGTTTCTGACGATGAGCTTCATTATCAGAAGCTTCTTTTTCAATAACATCCTGATTCAAAGCAAACAAAAACCTGGGTAAATCATTTCTTGTTTTTACCCGAGAATACTCGATTTCATTTATGGATTCTTCTTGTCCAGCAGGAACATACCCATATTGATTGGTAAATATGCCAATATAAACATCCGCATTATCTACCATTGTATTGGACAGTGAAATTGCATCATGCACATCATCAGGATGATGCTCCATCACTACTGGAAAATATCCAGCATGAATACACGTTGTATAGACCGCATTTCTAAATGGCATCAATCCAGACAGTACTCCACCGATAAGTGCTCGTTTTCTGAGTTCTATAGGCTGACGAGTAACCGAATCAATAACAATAGGTCTTTCGAAACAAACAACTACAGTTCCGTTCTTAATTTGTATTCTTGGGGGTGGTAAAAGCACCTTTTGCATAGCATATCTCATACGGGCAATTCCAGACGCATTAAGCTCCACATACATCATATGCTCAAAAATTTGAGCAATGACCGGATTTTTTCGAAAAGGCGTCAGTGTATCCGAATATTGGTTTAATTGATCAATATTTACTGTGCCAGACAATGTTCCAAAGCTTGTTATTTCAACACGATCATCATAAACTTCCATTCGTGTAGGTTGATCGCGATGCAAAGGGTCCTCATAGTCTCGATGCACGAGCGCATTGGCCAACGCTTCACGTAGAGCAATCTCAGGTATCTCCAGATCATCACGATCAGTTGAACCAACCTTGCCTTGACGTCCAAGGTGTGCCTCTGAAACAAGCCAATAAATTCCTCGCTCAAATAAGTTAAGTAAGTTGTCACGCATCCGAAACTTTTCAGTTCTTGAGAATGTCCTACTCGTTCCTTTATAACGTACCACATGCAAACTGCAAGAATCAAATTTATTTTTAATAAGCTGAGATTGAGCAAAACAAAGAAAAGCTCCGACTGAAGGGCGATTATCCGTCACACAACCAAGCGCAGCCATTTTTTCTGAATTGCTTAGATATGAAGAATGGTTTTCTTCTTGCAACAGCCGATCTGAGAGCGGTTTTGAAAGGAATTTCTCAACCAGCTTTCCGTCTAACTCATCCAACCTGTGAGTGAGCACCGGACGACGATCAAAATTGATGTCTTTTATATCTCCAATTATACGATCTGACGAATATGATATCGAGTGCTTTGGTACAGTTAAACACTTAATATCTTCAATCAACTCTTGCATCGCATCACGGATCTTTTCAAGAGCATTTCTTTTTAGATGATCTTTATCTTCATACAATGGTAAACATGGGGTAACCGAAGAAGAGTCATCCTCTGGCCAATCAATAGTTAATGTTCGCTGGAGTTTTCTTAAATTTGCCCAATCTTGAGAGCCTTTTTCATCATTAAGCTTGCTACTCTCAGGGGGATTAGACGGGAAAAAAGCAAGAATATTAACTCTGTTATTTTTGCTACGCTGTCGAGCATTTTCAAGTTCTTCCCATGTAACAGCTCCAACTCGTTCCTTAAAAACAAAAATAGTTATTTGTGCCCGTTGAAGAGCTGGTATAACAACAGCGTTTTGACCTCCTGGTTTTGACGATGCATCAATTCGCCATTCCCATAGTTTAAGGCTGTTAAAAGGAGAGTTTTGATTCGATTTCAGGAAAGTACGAAAATCTTTTTCGAGCTTTCCCTGTAGCTCATAGATGGCATGTGCTTCCGCACTAGCGTCGTCGCTATATCCAATAAAAATCAAAAAAGCATCTTCAGGAAACTCCTCAGATACCGTTAATGCATTTTGAGTATCAGGTCGCATAGATTCTTTATTTGTATTTTTCTTGGATTATCCTCGTAAGAATTATTCTATATGCGGTTCTTTACGACAAGCCTTCGGTAGTGCTCACCCAACGCTGTCAGCCTGCATGCTTTACTCTCCATCGCTGCATTCCACATGTGTGACGCCCCGACAGGAACGAGCAAATTCAATCTGTTATATCGCTGTAGTATGGCGAATATTCGCGTATTCTCTGAATCTGGCGGAGGCATTCCAAGGTCACGCCCTTTCATCTCCGGCTCGTAAGTCGGGTCAAGGGAGTACTCGAAGCCGGGTACAGGAAAAAACTTTGAAATCTGCTGCAAATCTGAAACAGTAATCGGTGGCAAAACTTCGCGTAAAGCAACAAATTCCTTTACATTTGTTTTAAAAACAGGTCTTTGTTCCCAGCCTCCAAGTGACTGATCAATATGTGCATACACGCTGCCAGGAGAAATATCACCTTTAAGATTTGCGGCACTTCCATTGAGTGCATCAACGAAGAGTGTTGTAAACACCCCCCGATTATTCTCTTCGGTTGCATATTGCTCCTTCGTAGAAGCAGTTAAAATTGTTAGCCCCTCAGACAACGTTGCCATCTGTGCATTAGCAGGTATAGTTCCTGCAATGCCTGAATGACAGCTATCCAATACAATGACTTTGTTCGTTGCTGGTGAGGCATTTGCCAAATTTACAATTTCTGACAAGGAAACGCCTTCATCACCACGCCTTGAGTCTGTAGCAAGAAGATAGCCCCCAGTGGCCTCAATATGACCGTGTCCTGCAAAATAAAACAACGCAATCTCTGCTTTCGTTGTGAACAACTTTTCGATGCTGTCCTTGAGAGTCCCGCGATTCACGCAATTGCCGGGATCTGTAGCTGTATGTAACATGCAATCAAAATTCACCGAACCTCCCTCGTGACGTTCCAAAACTGCTTTTACAGCAAGCGCATCATCCACGCATCCAAAGAGTGGATTACCATGCTTGTAGTAGTTAATGCCAACAATAAGAGCTATTCGCATAAAGTTACCTCCCTGAGTTTAAAGACTATCAATAAAATTTTCAATCGCAGACCATGTCCATGTCACCGTATTAACGCCAGGCAGATTTGTTCGGTCATCTTTGTATGCCCAAATACCGAGAACCTTCTTTTTTTCCTCCCGCGCACAGGCAAGCTCCCATTTCTGACCACTTGAAGTGAGGGAATTCTGGCTTACAAGAGCGATAACACCACTTGACCGACGAATTCGAGTACGGACACGATCTTTCCAGTTAGTATCGTATGCCTCCTTAACCGACATATCAATGTACTCAAATGGGGATTTAGTGTTGAGTGACTGACCTTTAAGAAAATCCCTTTGTCTCTCATCTTCGATAGCGAAGGCCACAAAAACCACTTTTTTTTCTGCCATATTAGCTCCTGTTTTTTATTGGTTTGTTTACCGCAAGACTTAAGACAACGAAGTTCAAATTTTTATATACACTCCTCCGGTTTTGGTGGATGGCAGCAGGATGGGTCTGCTGGTGGTGGGTTGAGTTTTGTTTGATACGGAATTCCGGTTCGAATCGCCTCGGCCATGGCGTCGTAGATCTCAAGGATCACCTCTTTTGTCCGGTAGCAGCCGTGTTCGTTTTCATCCTTTCGCTTTACAATGGGGAAGGAGTTCATAACGTGTTCAACGGCATGGCGAGGGGTTGGAAAGTATCTCTTCAGCTCGGACAATTCTTTGGATGATTCATCCTGTACGGCTCCTGCTGATTTTTCGGCACGTATCCATTCGCCATGTTTATCAGCCGTAAGGTAAAGATGGAAAAAAGCGGCATCAAGTTCACTGCGGAGCATGAAGCGGCGCTCTTCATCCCAGCGGAACGGAGGGCCACTCCAACCGCAATCTTGTGCGAAAGGTTTGATATCCCAAGAGGTGTATATAAGTTCGAGAATGGATAGCCGAACCCAATTGAGCAATGGATGGTTCGTGTTTTCCCATAAAACGGGCTGTAAGTATGTACTTGGAGCAAGGACTGGGAGTTGATAAAAAACATAATGCATCAATTTAATTGTTCCCATTTTTTGCCTGGCACAATAATCGAAAACGAAGGAATTAAGGTTTGCCACCAAACACACCAACGCCTTGCGAGTTTGTTCGGAAAGAATAATGATTGGGGCATTGTCATGAATTCCATGGAAAGGAAGAATGGTTGATATTACCGTTCGTTCATTAGTTACTGAAGTAATTGCCTTAAACGCAGCATAGTAATCAGTCCCAACTGTTACTTTGTATTCATCAATCCATTTCGAATCAACCCAATACTCAGGAATTGGCAAGGAGTTCGGGTTTAATCGGTTGGCTATTGGACAAAGTTGGGGTTGCCCATGACGACCAATGTTGTCAGTAAACAATACATTTGCATATCTATGATCAAAGGGCATAAACATCTTCCCTTCAATGAGAGGAAGGTATTTTTTATTTTTTCTACGAAAAATATTAACATCTAAGCACCAGCCGTCAACTTCTAACTGCTCCCGCGAGCGAAATAAATTTGAATCATTCGCCATATGAAACATCGTTTGGACATCTTATATCCCAAAAATTTATTTCAGATTGACCTTGTTGGAGTAATACAGGTACCTTGCGGTAAATTGTCTTGGTCAGTTCAGCATCGGCACGTGATCGAAAAATCGGGCAGGTTCTGGTATTCGGGTTCAGGAGAATAATATCTGCAGGGCTAAGGGTAATCTGACGATCAGGATTTTTCAGATCATCGACATCATGGGCAAAAAAGACCAAATCCGCTTCTTTGGCGGTTGGTGTCTCTCCTCCGCCTGCTGTGAAGAGACAGAATTTATAACTTCGATGGACATCAGAAAAAATAGCTTTCTTATTCTCAAAATCATACAGACTGACCAGCGACTGTTTTTCAATCACATCCTGAAAAAAAAACTTTGTTGTATCATCCGAAGCAATTCCGCTGGGAAGCACCGCCCCCATTCTGCCATACTGATTGAGTTGTGTCCGCATCAGTTCAGCAAAAACAGTATAGAGATTTATATCGCCACGACCGCAGAACGGAAATCGGCCACTGTTACGGAGAAAGTGACTTTCACCCTCAGCTATGCGCAATGATGCTCTAAATTTTTCCTGCAGTGCCGGATTGGTGGCATTCAGCTCCTTGATCAACCGTTTTCTGGCCGATGCGTTCGGAGCCACGGCAATTGCTTCGCATCGCTCGGCAAACCACTCTTTTTCCTGTAGTTTTACTTTTTCCCATGGAGGATTTCCGAGCACACAATCAAACCCGCCTCGGGCATACACTTCAGGATAGGCAAGGTGCCAGTGAAAAAACTGATAGCTTTCTGCCAGCTTTTCGACCTCATCAACAATCTTCTGATGCTCTCTTGTAAGGTTTTGATCGAGAATATGGAGCAGGAGTGACTGCGTGATACCAAAAGCCGTTCGCTCTATTCCAGGTTCACTGAAAGATTTTTCAATAACGAATGCTGCACACCAGGCATCCGCAACCGTTTTTTTAATGCGGTACTCCTCTTCATTTTCAAGATGGAGACGGGCACTCTTCTTTTCAAGAACACTCTGAAGATCATCATCCGGCATCTCCTCGATGGCCAAGGCGGCGGCTTGCAGGTGCTGTTGTTGCTGCTCATCATGCTGGGCAAAGAGCGGCCCAAGTCCTTCTCTGGAACCACGATTCCATTTTTTCAGAACGGCACAAGCCTCTTTATTGTCACCCTCTATCGGTTTAAACGCCTCGTTGGGCAAACCCGCTGCTATCAGTTCAGGCGTGGTACCCATCAAACTGTTGCCAACCCTGATATGGTGCTCCAGAAAGGAGAGTGGTTTGCCTGGCTCCATGGCTTCCAGCCAGAGGCCAACCCGGCAAAGCTCTGCCGCCATCGGGTTGATGTCCACTCCAAAAATGCAATGTCCAATCACTTCACGCAGGGTGTGATGAAGCAGTTCGGGCGATGGCTCTTCGTCCCCCGCCCGCAACCGGGCAAGTCGGCGGGCTATCCGTTGTGCGGCAGCAATCAGAAAGTGACCGCTGCCGCAGGCGGGATCGCATACTTTCAAAGCGAGTATCGACTTTTCTGGAGTGGCACTTTTTTCTGCTTCGTCAATAAGCGGATCAAGGGCGCTCTGCAGCAAAGACTCCACCAATGTTGCATGGGTGTAGTAGCTGCCGGTTGTCTTTCGTTCATTACCTGCAGCGTGACGAAAATCAAAAAGTGGTGTCGGCAGCAAATCAGTGAAAGGATGCAATTCAAGCAGGCTTTCATAGACCGAACCAAACTCTTCGGTGGCCAGTGCCCCGAAATTGACCGCCATGCGCTGGCCATTTTCAGGGAGAGTAAAGAAACAGAGTTGTTCCAGAGTTGAATAGAGGGCTCTATTGCTTAGCGTGCAGTGAGGAAGCAACCCGAGGTTGGCAGGGCTGAAGAGTTGGCCGCCAAGAAGAGTGGTGCCCAGAGCTGCAGCACCGTCTCTATCTTCAAAGAGGTGAAAGGTTGAGAGCAGTTGCAGCCAGCCGTCGCTGTAGCACGTGACCTGCAAACTGCGATTCCTGGCTTGGCGTCGCAGGCGCTCTATGCTGTAGTGCTGTAAATAGAGGGTGCTTTTTTTAGTCGCGGTACCTTTCGGAAATACCATCCCGCGCTCTTCAATGACCATCAAAAACAGCAGGCGGTAAATCAGCCTGAGCAATTGGTTAAAATAGACATCTGGACGCAGCTCTCCTGAAGCGACCTGTTGGCGCAATTCATGGTTTTCAGGATGCTCAAGAAAGCCCGTGCCCAAAGTCTTAAGGGCCTCTTTAACGGCAAGACGCAACCCGTTACGGATGCGTGATCCCTGTTCGATTGTCTCCTGATGATAACCTTCAAGCAGGGAGGTTGCTGAGGTCTCAATGGTCTGCGGCAAGCGAGTCACATGCAGCAGCCGGTAGAGCACGGCAAAGTCGGCAAAGAGACCGTCGGTAAAGATGCGGTCGAGGTCAAACTCCAGATAGGTGAGCTTGACCAGACGGGAGCTGTCGCGCAGGAGCCGCAGTACCCGGCCATTGGTGACGATGCCGTAGAGTTGCTCGGTGAGGTTCAGGTACTCCTGCAACATGGCGTGGGCCGACATCCGCAGGGCAGCTTTTTCGGACTTTCGGTCAAGACCGGCGGGTTCGTTGCTGCCGGTAATATGGATGGCGGCCCCGCCCCGGTTGGTGATGCGGTGAGAGATGGGGTAGAGCTTTGCATTCAGTTCGATGCTCTTTGCCTCAAATTCCAGTTGGTAGCCAAGGAGCCCGAGCAGCGGCACCACCCAGAGGTTTCGCGTTTCGGTGGTGGCTGCTGACTCCTTTTTCAGCGTTTCAAGCTTTCGATTGAAGAGGCGCCAGTAGTCCTGGGCATCGGCCCAGGCTCTTGCAATTTCCTCCTTGACCTTGACTGATGGCTCCAGACCAAAATCGACCGGGCGCTGGCCGGGTATATCCTCAAGCTTTTCAAGAATATCGGGTGAGAGTATCGCCCCCTCGATGCGGATGGATGGGTAGATCATGCGGCACCTCCCGCAGTTTCACCTTCTGGCAAAAGAATATAGACGCCGAGCAGATCCATCGGCAGTACCGGGTGCACCACCTGGAAACGCTTGCCGTCCATCAGGGAACTGAACCGTTCATGGGCTTCGACCAGTTTTTTTGATTGTTGTTCAGCCACGCGGTCAAATTCAGCTTCAAACGATTTGAGCAGTTTCAGTTCATTCTCCAAAAACCCTGTTCTGGCGGGGAGCGACATATCGGAGCTGGCACGAACTGAAGCAAGAAGCGCTTTTGCCTCGGCCTGATCGAGGAACTCCTTCTCCTGCGGAGTTCCTTTCCAGCCCCAGAGAATCATCTCCTCAGCCACAATCTGCTGGCTCCCTCTCCGGTCTTCGATGACGTTTCGGCAGCGAAAGAGGAGTATGGTTGTTTTGATGGCCACCTGCCGGGTGCGAATGACGGCGGAACGGGCAGCCCGTTTGCCGGAACGGTTGACGGTGTTGGCCATGAGGAGCTGGCAGAGCTGTTCCACAAAGCGATTGTTGCGCCCAAGGTAGTGATAGCCTTCGGGCGTTGGTGAGAGAAAGCTGATCTGGACGATATCGCCAACGGGCAGGATGCCGCGCAACTGGTCGGGGAGGTTGGCGGTAATGAGGCGATAGCACCCCTTTTTCTGCTGGGCAATAACCTGTACGCCAAAGAGGTTGTTGAGGGTGGTGGTCACGAACTGTTCAACGGCAAAGGGGTCACCAATGGCCTCATCCACCTCCCGAAGGTCGGCCTCTATTTCGGAGGCTTTGATGGCGTTCTGGGCAAAGATGGTACGGGTCGCTTTTTCGCGCTCGGCAGCCTCCTCTATTTTGCGGGAGATGGTGGCCCTGGCTGAGAGTGCCTCATCAAACTCGCTGAAGTCGAAGGCCAACTGTTGCTTTCCTTCACGCCGGTGGGTGATTTTGCGATCGGGATTGAGCAAAAGTGCCTGGGTGATGGTGTCAATAATACTCTGTGAATCTTCCGGAAAAGGGACGTTGATTCCGGTTGAGCGTTTGATTTCGCGAACCTTGCGCAGCAAAACATCAAGCACAATGCCGTCGATGGGATTATCGGCGCCATAGAGAAGGCAGGTTTTGACTTCCGGCGCTGGCTGGCCGAAACGGTCTACCCGCCCTTCGCGCTGTTCGAGGCGGTTGGGGTTCCAGGGGAGATCGTAATGCAGCACCGCCGTAAACTGCTGCTGGAGGTTGATGCCTTCGCTGAGGCAGTCGGTTGCAATAAGGAGCCGTTGCTTTGCCTTGCCCATCTCATCAATCTTCTGCTTGCGGAGTTCGTCGGGCAGTTCGCTGGTAATGACCTGAATATCGAGCTTTGGATATTTTTTGTGGAGAGCTGGAGCGAGCAACCTCCCGACGTAGTTGGCCGTTGCGATGTAGCGGCAAAAGACAACGGGGTTGATGAGCACACCGGAGTATAGTGTACCACCTCTACCGGAGCAAAGTGTACCAGCGATTCCGGAGCATAGTGTACCACCTGTACCGGAGTAAAGTGTACCAGGTATACCGGGCGAAAGTGTACCACCCAATCATGTCAGATT
>CAISRC010000135.1 GCA_903887845.1 uncultured Chlorobiaceae bacterium | reverse complement strand
ACTATCAATAAGTCTCCTTTTGAAACCACTACATTCGAGACCTGCATCAGGTTTCTTGTGCCGGGAGATCCCGTTCTCTTTATTGAAGACGGCGTTTATGCGGTACAGTCAGGCAACAAATTTTCACCCACGATTGAGCGGGTTCTGAAAACCAATCCTGTTTTTGCCCTGGGGCCCGATCTGGATGCGCGGGGAATTGGCGATATTGCCGACGGTGTTGAAAGCGTTGATTACGAAGGATTTGTCGGCCTTGTCGAAGAACACCAGGTGAACAGTTGGTTTTGAATTGCAGACTGATGACAGCATTTTGAAATGGTTACTCAGTACTCTATGAAGAGAGGATGGACAGAATTTCTGGAGGCCAACAAGAAAGCAATTCTTGAGCGATGGCTGGATTGTGCGCTTGCGTTGTTTCCCGAAAAAATGGGTTACAGTACTCCGATTGGCACGGTGTTTTCCGGAGCGCTGGAAAAGATTCTCTCCTCACTAGGAAAGAGAGAAAACGATTGTAAGGAGGCGCTTGACGATGTGACAAGGATTTTAGCCGTACAGAACTTTCCGCCGTCAAAAGCATTGTCAATTTTTTTGGAACCGAAACTCATTCTGCGTGACATCATGATGAAAACCAAAGTGGCAGACACCTTGATGCAGGATGCATTCAATTCGCGTCTTGACGCGCTCACTCTTGAAGCATTCGACAGTTACATGCGACATCGTGAAAAAATATATCAGCTTAAAGTTGAAGAGGGCAGTCGCCGTATGTATATGGCGTTGAGGAGGGCTGAGGCATGAAGAAAGTGCTTATGCCGCTTGTCATGGTGGCTCTTCTTGCTCTTATCCCTTTTGTGGGCGTGCAATATGCAGGCTTATCTTACCTGTTCGGTGTTATCATTCCCTATACGGCAATGGTTGTCTTGTTGGCAGGCTTTCTCATGCGTCTGGCCGACTGGTTCAGAAGACCAGTTCCATTCCGTATTCCAACCACCTGTGGACAGGAAAAATCTCTGGATTGGATCAAGTATGACCGACTGGAAAGTCCAGCTCATTTCTGGGAAGCCGCAGCCAGGGTTTTGTCTGAAGTGCTTTTCTTTCGCTCTCTTTTCCGTAATACCAAAGCCGAGCTTCATAAAGATGCCAATCTGGCATACGGATCACACAAATGGCTCTGGCTTGGAGGACTCGCGTTTCATTGGTCACTGCTTGTCATCGTCCTTCGCCACTCCCGTTTCTTTTTTGTCATGGTTCCGGGCTTCACCGATTTTCTGGATCATGCTGACGGGTTTCTTGATATCACTCTTCCAACCTTTTATATCACCGACGCAGTGGTTCTTGCGGCTATCAGCTTTCTGGTTTTTCGCCGGTTAAAAGATGCAAAAATGCGTCTCATTTCATTACAGACGGATTACTTTCCGCTTTTTCTCATAGCGGCTATCGTTGTGGTTGGCGTTCTCATGCGCTACGTGGTAAGGCTGGATATCATGCCGGTCAAAGACCAGATGCTGAGGCTTGTCAACTTCAGTGTTGATGCTCCGGGAGAAATAGGCACACTCTTTTATGTTCATCTCTTTCTGGTTTCAGTGCTTGCCATCTACTTCCCCTTCAGCAAGTTGATGCATGCCGGAGCGATTTTTTTAAGTCCGACCCGCAATCTGACCAATAACAGTCGTCAAAAACGGCATATCAATCCCTGGAATGCTGAGATCAAGTTCAGAACATACTCCGAGTACGAGGATGATTACCGCGAGAAGATGAAAAAGGCCAAGCTGCCGATTGAAAAGCAATAATTATGTCGAAATACGCTCCCAAACTATCCGAGCTTAAAAAAGAGTTCGACGAAAAGCCCAGTGTTCTGAAAGGGGACTATTCTGCCCAGGAGTGGTGGGACAGACCCGTAGAGTTCCGTGACGGCAACTGGTGTTTTCCCGGCAAACAGGAGGTGCTTGCAGATCTTGGTTTTGCCAATCCAAGGAAATGGGCGGCAACCGACGAGGACTGGCAACTGCCTGCAGACTGGCAGAAAACAATCAGTGAGGGGTTGCAAAGTCGCCTGAAGAAGTACCGATCACTAAAGCTTTTTCTTGATGCCTGCGTTCGTTGCGGAGCCTGTGCCGACAAATGCCATTTTTTTCTTGGTACCGGTGATCCCAAGAATATGCCGGTGCTCCGTGCAGAGCTGCTTCGCTCGGTCTATCGCAATGATTTTCCTCTTGTCGAGAAGATTCTGAAAGGATTTTCAGGCTCACGGAAGCTGACGAAAGCGGTGATCAAAGAGTGGCACATGTATTTTCATCAATGTACCGAATGTCGCCGCTGCTCTGTTTTCTGCCCCTTCGGGATCGATACGGCAGAGATAACCATGCTGGTCAGGGAGTTGCTGAACCTTATCGGCGTGAACAATAACTGGATTCTTGCTCCTGTTTCGAATTGCAACCGCACCGGGAACCATCTTGGTATTGAGCCGCATACCTTTGTGCAGAATATCATGTCACTTGCCGAGGATATTGAAGATCATACCGGTGTTAACGTGGATCCAACCTTTAACCGCAAAGGTGCGGAGGTGCTCTTCATTACTCCTTCCGGTGATGTGTTCGGTGATCCCGGTGTCTACACGATGATGGGCTACCTGTTACTCTTCAAGCATATTGGTCTTGATTATACGATAAGCACTTATGCTTCTGAGGGTGGTAATTTTGGTATGTTCACCTCGAACGATATGATGAAGAAGCTGAACGCCAAAATGTATCACGAAGCAAAACGGCTTGGAGTGAAGTGGTTGCTTGGTGGCGAGTGCGGGCACATGTGGCGTGTGGTACATCAATATATGAACACTATGAACGGCCCGGCTGATTTTCTTGAAGTGCCGGTTTCTCCGATCACAGGGACCCGGTTCAGCAATGCCTCCGCGACCAAAATGGTACACATTGCAGAATTTACGGCTGACTTGATTCATCACAAAAAGCTGAAACTGGATCCGAAACGGAATGATCATCTGCGGACAACTTTTCATGACTCCTGCAACGTCGCCAGAGGCATGGGCATGTTCGAGGAGCCCCGCTCTATTCTCCGGAGCGTCTGCAACAGTTTTCATGAAATGGCGGAGGATACCATCCGTGAGAAGACCTTCTGCTGTGGCTCCGGAAGTGGGCTGAATGCGGAAGAGTATATGGATATTCGCATGAGGGGCGGATTCCCTAGAGCCAATGCCGTCAAGCAGGTCAAAGATCGCCACAAGGTCAACTCCCTTGTGACCATCTGCGCCATCGATCGGGCCAGCCTTCCTCCTCTGATGAATTACTGGAATCCGGGAGTATCTGTTTATGGTCTTCATGAACTTGTCGGCAATGCGCTTGTCATGCAGGGAGAGAAAAAGAGAACCACAGACTTGAGGGAGAACACCATGGCAGGTTTCGAGGATGGAGGTGATGATGATGAGTAAAAAACTGATTTGGATTTTTGCCGTTACAGCCATTATGCTCTTTGCCGTGCTGAATGTTTTCCGCAAAGGGGAGGCTGAAACTCCACCGCAACCGGTACATAAGTCTGTGGCGGTTGACAGTAGCAAGTGTATCGCACCGGCATCGTTCATGCGTGCCAATCACATGCAGGTGTTGTATGAGTGGCGGAATTCATCGGTGCGAACCGGGAATCGAGTCTACATCGCTCAAAATGGCAGTAAGTATGAGAAGAGCCTGAATACCTGTATTGGTTGTCACTCCAATAACAGAATGTTCTGCTTCAACTGCCATAGCTATGCCAATGTTAAACCAAAGTGCTGGAATTGTCATCTGTCGCCGATGGAAACACCATGATGAATGAACAAAGAAGAGAATTTATCAAGAAAACCGCATTAGGGGTTCTTGTCGGGCTCGGCGCTGCATCCGGGCTTGTTCCCGCCTTTTCGCTGGAAAAAACGGTTCTTCCTGTCTGGGATGAAAAACCTGTTCCGGGAAAAATTCGATGGGGAATGCTGATTGATACGCGCAAATGCAAGGAGGGCTGTCAGCAATGTGCAGCCGCCTGTCATCACGCCCATAACGTCCCTGATTTCAGGAACAAAAAAGACGAGATCAAGTGGCTATGGCAAAACCCGTACCAGAAGGTCTTTCCAACAGCGAGTCAGCAATTTGTCAGCAAAGAGATTCAGGATCGCTCCTACCTTGCCCTCTGCAACCATTGCGCCGAATCGCCGTGCACAAAAGCCTGCCCGACCGAAGCGACCTTTAAACGGTGGGACGGTATTGTGGCCATGGACTATCATCGCTGTATCGGATGCCGCTTCTGTATGGCGGCCTGCCCTTATGGTTCCCGGAGCTTTAACTGGCAGGATCCGCGCACGGCCATCCACGATCCGGTCACGACCTACCCCACAAGGGAGCAGGGCGTTGTTGAAAAATGCAATTTCTGTTCCGACCGTCTGGTTAAAGGCCAGCAGCCTGCCTGCACAGAGGCTTGTCCTGAACAGGCGTTGACCTTCGGAGATCTGAACGATCCCCGCTCCGATATCCGTCGGCTTCTTGAAGCCAATGAAACCATGCAGCGGAAGCCCGAGTTGGGAACCAAACCTTCAGTTTTTTACATTATTTAACGATTTCCCATGATTGAGAAAGCTCTGAAAGGAAACCGCAGTTACTGGATCTGGATAGCCTACCTGATAGCTGTTATAGCGAACGGCCTCTCTGCCTACGACCAGCAGAGGTGGTTCGGGCTTACGGTTACAGGAATGGGGCGGGATATCAGTTGGGGCCTCTATATTGCGCAATTCACCTTTCTTGTCGGTGTCGCCGCCTCCGCTGTTATGGTGGTGCTCCCTTACTATTTGCATCATCAGAAGGAATTTGCCAAAACAGTGATCATTGGTGAGTTCATGGCGGTATCGGCCACCCTCATGAGTATGCTGTTCATTCTGGCTGATATGGGCAGGCCTGATCGTCTCCTGAACATCATGTTATACCCCAGCCCCCACTCAATGGTTTTCTGGGATCTGCTTGTGCTCTCCGGTTATCTTCTCATGAACCTGGTCAGCAGTTGGGCGATGCTCGGTGCCGAAAGGAAGGGAGTGCCCCCTAAAGCCTGGGTCAAGCCTCTGATCTACCTCTCCATTCCCTGGGCATTCAGTGTTCATACCGTTACCGCATTTCTCTATGCAGGAATGCCGGGCCGCCACCTCTGGTTAACGGCAGTTCTGGCCCCCCGCTTTCTCGCCTCAGCATTTGCCGCCGGGACGGCGCTGCTTATTCTGGTCACTCTTATTCTGAAACGAACAACAGGGTTCGACACCGGCAATGAGGCAAGAACCAAACTTGCGGTACTGGCAACCTACGCCGGTTTGGCCAACTTCTTTTTTCTCGGCACAGAGTTCTTTACCGCATTTTACAGCAACGTGCCAGCCCATAAAGAGAGTCTGCAATACCTCTTTTTTGGTCTTGAAGGGAAATGCCAGTTCGTACCCTTGATGTGGTTTTCCCTGATTTCCGGTGTGGCTTCTATCATCGTTCTGCTTGTCCCGGCATTAAGAAAATCAACGCCATGGCTTGTTGGTGCCTGTTCAGCACTTGTCCTCTCCATCTGGATTGACAAGGGTGTCGGCCTGATTTTGGGAGGATTTGTTCCTTCGCCCTTGCAGGATATTGTTCAGTACACTCCCACCGCAACGGAAATTTTTGTTACCCTTGGAATCTGGGGTATCGGTATTCTCCTGCTGACACTCTTGCTCAAGGTGGTCGTCGCCGTAAAGATGGAAAACGAAGAGTGAATTGTTTGGTATAGGTTTCCGTTTTTCTGCGTTACCTTTTACTAAAGGGCTCCCTGCTTTTCGGGTATGCAGGGGGCCAGTTTTTTTAGATGCCCCCGGTGCCGTGAGGTTTTGGGAGATATTGCCAATAATAAGGGTGAATCATGAAGAGCTTTCTGCCACTGAATATCAGAATAGATAACAAGAAAATTCTCTTTGTCGGAGGCGGTAAAATTGCGCTCCACAAAATCAAGACGGTTCTGCAGTACACCCGGAATATTTCAATCGTATCGCCAGAAATTCAGGATGAGTTGCATCAGATGGGTTTCGAGGAGATTCGAAAAGAGTATGAAACATCAGATCTTGAGGGCTTTTTTCTTGTCTATGCCTGCACCAACAACCTTGAGGTGAATCGCAGGATCAAAAACGATGCTGCGGCTTATGGAATTATGGTCAATGTGGTCGATAACCGGGAGTTGTCAGATTTTATCTCACCGGCAGTTATCAAAAAGGATGAGATGACCATTGCAGTCTCCTCAAATGGTGAAAATGTAAAAAAAACAGTTGAGTGGCGAAACAGGATCAAAGCGATGCTCCAACATGGTGATTTCTTTACAAAGAGTTCCGAACCGCACAAGAAAGGATATGTCTATATCATCGGCGCCGGGCCTGGTGATCCGGAATTACTGACCATAAAGGCCGAAAGAGTGCTTCATGAAGCCGACGTCATTCTTTATGATGATCTGGTGAGCAGCGAGCTTGTCGCCCGGTTTAAAGCCCTGAAAATTTATACCGGCAAAAGAAAAGACCACCATCACTTTGAGCAGGAGGCCATCAATGAAGAGATTATTCGCCACGCCCTCCAAGGGAAAAAAGTTGCACGACTAAAAGGCGGAGACCCCTTTATTTTTGGCCGAGGCGGTGAAGAGATCGAAGTGCTGAGGCAACATGGTATCAGGTATGAAATTATTCCCGGTATTACCGCCGCCCATGGCGCCAGCGCCTACACCGAAATACCGCTGACCATGAGAAAAATCTCCTCATCGGTTGCCTTCTGTACCGGTCATCCCGTCAATAAAATACAGGT
>CAISRC010000134.1 GCA_903887845.1 uncultured Chlorobiaceae bacterium | reverse complement strand
TTGCATCGCGGCAACAAAGAACCCCAGTGCCCTGTAGTTGCCGTTCAGCACCTCATAGGTTCTTCTCAACCGTTTCGAGTCCTTGAGAAAGCTTTTTGGCAGCATCTGCTGCTGAGCCACAGCGAGGAAATCACGGTAGAGCGGTTTTCCGAGCGGATAAATCGGTTCAGTCCATTCAGGCAGTGCCCATCGTGAGGTAAGCACGACTCTCAGGCCTTCCTTTTTCAGATTAACTGCGGCATTAATCCAGAGCTGGAGTTCAGGATCGGTGAGCGTTCGAGTGGTTGTATCCTGCACAGACTCAAGGTTGTCAAAGAAAAGCGCCACTTTCCGGTCAAACTGTTCAAGCAGCAGCTTCAGCAGCCACGACACCTGTTTTGCTGGATCAGGGTATTGTTGCTGGATGAGCTGATAGGTCTCTTTGCGCTCTTTGCTCAGAGCAAGAATCATCTGGAAAAGAGTATCCCGCCAATCGTGTTCTGTTTTGGCCGAGAAGCCGAATATCTCAAAGCCATCAACCTTGAGGGCGCTGACAAGTTTACCGGCAAGTGCTGTTTTTCCAATGCCTCCTGCTCCGGTGAGCAGCAGTGCAGCGCACAGAATTGACGGCACGCGTATTCTCAATACATCTTACTGGGACAGGACTGCGCACGTTTGGGGTCCAATTTCCGACAAGTAAATTTGTCGGCTCTCATTTGATGTATCAATAACCGCCTTGACAATCCTTGGCAATATGATCGTATTGAGCTGATAATCTTGGCAGGATTCATTGGCTTGCAGAGCGTGTTGAAAATCAGGAAGAACACCTTTTGTTGCGCCATGAAATTCCCTGTTATTATCTGTTACGGTTTTCTTGCCACCTTATTCTTGGGTTGAAAGCATGTCTGTCCACTCCATCAAGGGCTGGAATTTTCCCTGTTAGCAGTGAATTTGGAGCCAAAGAGATGTTATCGGAGGACTACCAGCACCGCCAAATGACTGTTTAAAGTAGTCCCTAACGCCCTGTAAAATCAGGGCTTTTCTTTTTCACACCATGCAGTTCATGCTCAACCAGTGGATCAATCCCGAAAAGGCTGATCAACTAATAGTTCAGCAACAGCTTGTTGCGAAAATCATGTCCCTTTTGACCTTTTTTTATTTTGTCAAAACCATTGTCAGCGCCCCAGATTTTCAAGTGTTGTTACCCAGTTGTTGAACAACGGACAAGCTTCTCGCATTTTCGGGATACCGATTGTCGTGGCAATTGTAATGCCTGTTGAAGTTTTTTTGAACCGATCCGAGAGCTTTACCAGTCTTTTAGAGGGAGCTGTCGTGGTATGATCGTTGATCTTCTCAGGCTCTCCGCACTCTTCGAGAATTTCCTCGATTTGTCTTTGCTGCACACCTAACTTTTCGGCAAGACAAGGTGGATCACTGAAGTACAGCGCCTCAAGCTCATACATGGATACATAGGGAATAAAACGGGAGTCAGAATTATGGCCCGGAAAAAGCTTTTTTACCTCATCATGAGTAGCCCTGTTCATGATTTGAGCTTTTCGGGAATGCTCTGTTTGCAATTTTGATTCCGAATATCCCGGCCAATCACTTCGTATACCGTAATAATCGACAAGAAAGGTCAACCAAGTATCACGCCGCTGTTTCAGATGTTTTTCGATGTCATTTTTAGCCCGTGCAAATTTCACATCCCCGCCTTTTTCACCAGGCTTATCCAAAATAATGGGAGTAAGATAGACACCTCGTTGCCCGAGATACGGCGCAAGCAATTGCTTTACAAATTGCTGTTCTGTTGGCCCCTCTACCAGAACAACCACTTCTGCATAATTATTCATAGCTCGTACCTCCCTGGATAACATTCTTCGACCAGAGCTCGCCCACAGAATAATTATTCAGCCATTCATTGAAATCTTCACGATTTAATCGTTCAAAAGTGGATTGACCCTCTTTGCGATTCACGACAACAATATCCTCGATGGAAAACTGATCAAGCAACAGAGGAGATTGCGTGGCAACAATAATTTGAGTCCGCTTGGCCGCATCCTGAATCAGCTCACCAAGAATCCGGATAGCTTCTGGATGCAAGCCCAGTTCCGGTTCGTCAATGACAATGGCTGAAGGGGGAGATGGCTGTAGAAGCGCTGTAGCAAGGCAGATAAACCGAATAGAGCCGTCGGAGAGGTGATAAGGCTGCATCGGAAAATCGGAGCCTTTTTGTTGCCAACTGAGCTTGACTTTTTCCGCCTCACCCATTTTGAGCACATCCAGGCGAAAATCGTCAAAAAACGGGATGACAAGCCGAACCGCACTTACAATTTCCTCATAGTAAGAACGGAACAAATTCTCGTTTTTTAATCTCAGTAAAAAAGGTGCAATATTGCTACCATTGCTCCTGAGAAGTTTATTATCCTCGACAATTTCAGATCGGCGCATAGGGGCCGATGAGCTGGTGTCATGAAAGTGGTAAACCATCCAATGAGCAATGGACTCATAGACAAAATGGCCAACCACGTTGAAATTATTAACAGCAGATTTTTCATTTCTCTCATCATATAAACCGCTCTCCAGTGACGGGCTGCCATAAGAACGCCAACTGGTTGTCACATATTTCCGTTCTTCACTGATAAGGAATGTTTCTTCTACGGTAGGGCTCAATTCAAAACGATAGAAATTTGATCCTTCTCTATGGTCACTATGTGATTCAAATTCTAACTCCATCGTTATTGCTGAAGTGCTCTTCGGGCCATTGTGCAGGAAATTGTCCGCACCGCCATTTTCACCAATAAACTTCTGCAGCCCTTTTCGTGTCATCGCCATAAGTAACTGAAACACCTGAACGAAATTACTTTTTCCGGAACCATTTGCTCCGATAATGATATTCAGATCCCTGAGTTCAAATTCATGTAATTCACGAATCGATTTGAACCCGTTGATACTTATTGTCTTGATAGCTCCCTTCATGATCAGCTCTCCTCGTTCCACATATGTTTCATAAACTCTTCCTCAATAAGGCGAACCTTCCAATTCTCGTCATCAAGCTTCAGGTTCAGCAGGTTGTTGATAAGACGGTTGCGCAATTTTGGCGTTGTGAGCATAATATTTCAATCTCCAGTGAACAATGAACAGTAATGAAGATTTTTTGTTTATTCGTGTTCTCTTCACGGTCGAAACAGGATTGCCGTTCTTTCGCCGACATCAGAAAACACCTTTTTTGTTCGACTCCGACGCACCTCCAGCTTTCACCCATTTGTCTACCTCGTCCTTCCTGAATTTCCAGAGGCGACCCATACGATGTGCTGGCATTTCATTTTTATCAATCCACTTATACACAGTGTCCTTGCTTACACCAAGGTGACTGCAAATCTCATGGATCGATAACCAACGGTCTTCAATCTCGACCATTTCTCGAGCTCCTCAATAGTGGGTAAATGAAAAACAGACCCTGTTCAAAATTAGATTACTCAACATAAAACATACAATTCTATTGCACCATTTTTAAACGTTTTCACCTGATTTAAGCCGTTTTCACATAAAAACGACACAAATTGACTTCTGATTTTGCTTTGCTGCATAATTGAACTGAGTACCACATAACGAATGCCCCCCTTTCGCCCTCTTTAATCTTGATATTGCGATAACAGTAGTGCTCATGCTTGCAAGTATCGATACTGTAAGCGATAAGGGATTCTGAACGAGCAACCAAAATCTTATTGTGATGAGCCAGAATCGTTGAAAGGGCCAAACCTGGCTACGACAGAGCTTTTTTTGATGAGGTACGGCTTTCGGATGCGACAACGTTTGAGCTTGCGGAGAGGCTGCATGAGAAGTTCCCTGGTATAACGGTTTTTCCTGATCCTTCGGGCAGGGACAGGAGAACGTCTGCTTTGGGTTCTAATTTTACCATTCTGCGTGACAAGGGGTTTCCGGTGGAGGCGCGGGCGGAGCTGGAGGTGGTGCATTATAATACGAAGCCGCTGGAGCGCGGGGTTGCGGTGAGTGATTTGCAGGATGTGGCACGGATGCAGCGGTCGATGTATAATGATTTATCGGAGTTGCCGCAGATGGTGCGGGGGTCGAACCATAAGACGCTGGTGAAGAATAAGGGTGATGATGCTTCGACGGGGGCGGGCGGGGTGATTGTGATGCATGAGGATACGCTGCCGGAGAAGAAGCCGTATTTGCTGCAGGCGGATGCGGAGGCGCTTTTGGGGTTGTTGCAGGCGATGGAGATGAAGGTGGAGATGATTAACCGGATGGCGCATTTGACGCCGGTGCGGACATATCGGTCGATGGCGGCATCAGGGGTGGCGATTGAGACGGAGTTTCAGATTTTGAATACGCTCCTGGCGGAAAAGGCGGCGCAGCTTGCGTTGACGGAGAATCAGTTGTTCAGGATTTTTTGCCGGTGGGAGGGGGTGGATTATGATTCGGCGAATGTGGTAGTGACCTATCCGCAGCGGTTTGAGCTCAGGGATCGGCGGGCTGATCTGGATTTTTTGGTTCGGGCGAAGGAGGTGACAGAGCGGATTGGGGCGCCGACGTTGAGGCGGGAAATTGACCGGCAGTTGGCGCGGGTGGTGCTGGAGCGGGATGATGTGCTGGAGGTGGTTGAGGGGGAATTGGGAGGTGGGTAGGCTTCCCTGTATTGCGCACCACGACAGCAGCGTTGTTCTCTTAGCTAAGTCTTTATCGGCTTCACCGATAACCCCAAAATCTTATTAAATTAAAAGTTATTGATTGCGATGGTCGATGACCGCCATGTACGCCCCCTCTAACTCTCCCAGAAAATCAACCATCGCATCTAGTTGGCGCCGAACCTCGCGAATATCAATGGGAAACAATCTATTATCTTCAGGGGCTTCGGGATACCTAAAGGTCGTCCCCCGCTCATCAACTGAATGTAGCTGAACTATAAACTGTTGGATGTGAACTTGCAACAAAAAAATGGACACCCTAAGAAGCCATAGCTATTGCTTGTTGTTTATAACGTAAAAACTCAACAGGCGATTTATAACCTAATGTTGAGTGCTTCCGTTTCCGATTGTAAAATTGAACTTGCTACATTTTCCAGACAACCCAAGGCGCTATGAGATGATCCTGAGTCACTGGCACTGGTGGCTATAGCAAGATTTAATTTATTACGTCACCGCAGCATTACATTTGCAGTCTGAAATTTCCGGTAGGTTTAACTGTTTCGATCACTTCCCTGAAAACGATAGGATTATAATTGGCCACATCTCCCGTAGAGCAGCCAATAACCAAGACCCGTAGAACACTGGAATCTTCTGTGGAGGTCTGACGTATAAAATATTTTCTTCAGGTCACGCAATTTCTGATACTTATATCCCAATAAAGGGTCAGTAGTGTCCGGTTAAAATAAAGCGAGTTGAGATACCGGCTCCCTTACCTTTTTGAGAGAATGTTCGTTCAGAGATAAAATATCGATCAACAAGCGTTGTTCCATGAGGACAGCGGCAATCATCCTGGTCAATTCCTG
>CAISRC010000133.1 GCA_903887845.1 uncultured Chlorobiaceae bacterium | reverse complement strand
GTTATGGAGTGACGAAGACTACTCTTTGCTCACATCAACGTTGTAGCCATTGGCTTTGAGGAGGGCGTGTTGTTTGGCGAGGTTGAGGTCGTGGGTTACCATTTCGGCAACCATTGCATCGAGGGTTATTTCAGGGATCCAACCCAGGTCGGTTTTTGCTTTAGAGGGATCACCAAGCAAGGTCTCTACTTCTGCGGGACGGAAGTACCTCGGATCAATCCGAACAATAATTTGCCCTGTGCTCAGCGATGGGTAAGAAGAGGGAGTGTTGAGAGCGGTAATAATGCCAACTTCATGAAGAGCAGCTCCTTCCCAGCGAAGGGGTATCCCGAGCTGCTGCGCTGCTTTTTCAATGAACTGACGCACCGTGTATTGGACGCCGGTGGCGATAATGTAGTCTTTGGGTTCAGCCTGCTGAAGCATCATCCACTGCATACGGACATAATCTTTAGCATGACCCCAGTCGCGAAGAGCGTTCATGTTGCCTATGTAGAGACACTCTTCAAGCCCTTGCGAGATGTTGGAGAGACTTCGGGTGATTTTGCGGGTCACAAAGGTTTCACCGCGTCATGCAGATTCGTGATTAAAGAGAATTCCGTTACAGGCATACATCCCGTATGCTTCCCGATAATTGACCGTGATCCAGTAGGCGTACAGCTTGGCTACAGCATAAGGACTACGAGGGTAGAAGGGTGTTGTCTCCCGCTGAGGGATCTCCTGCACCAAACCGTACAGCTCTGAGGTCGATGCCTGATAAAATCGTGTTTTCTTTTCAAGACCAAGAAAACGGATGGCTTCGAGCAGGCGCAGTGTGCCCATGCCATCAACATCAGCAGTATATTCCGGTGCCTCAAAACTCACCGCCACATGGCTTTGCGCACCAAGATTGTAGACTTCATCAGGTCGAACTTCGGCAACTATGCGGGTCAGGTTACTGCTATCAGTAAGGTCACCATAATGAAGCACAAAATTGCGATGAGTAACATGAGGATACTGGTAGAGATGATCTATCCGCTGAGTATTCAAACTACTGGCCCGGCGTTTTATACCGTGCACTTCGTAGCCCTTTTCAAGAAGAAATTCGGCCAGATACGATCCATCCTGACCAGTAATTCCTGTAATGAGAGCAACTTTCATGAGAAATTGGTATGGTTTTTCAATACATCACCAAGTATTACTCGTGGATAATCAATGAGTTTTTACTGAGTTCAACATAACGGGCACAGTCAAAAGCATCAAGTATTTCGGGTAACGCAACCGCAAGAAGTCGTTCAAGTTCGGCATTACCAACATTGCCTGAAGCGATCAACAACAGCCGCTCCGGGGTATTTCGTAACAAAAACGATTGAACAAAATCAGCATCTTTGGTTACAACAATTCGCTCATCCTGATCGGCAATATGGGCAATATGAATAATGTCAGCATCTGGTGTTCGGTTACCTAAATCAAGATCCAGAGTATGCACAGCATCATGCCCTTGTTGCCGTAACCAAAAACAAAGGCGACGAGGTAGTTGGGCATCCACCAGAAACTTCATGCTGCAAACACTTTAACACTTTTAAGATGAGCTAATCTAACGGCATAAGCCAGCGCCGCAAGGATATCATCCCGCTCAAGGTCATCATAGTCGACAAGAATATCATCAATAGTCATCCCGCCAGCAAGCAATTCAAGAACGTTTTCAACAGGATAACGCAACCCGCGAATACAAGGCTTGCCATGGCAAATACCAGGATCAATGGTAATACGATCGTTTGTCTGCATCTTTTAACATTTTTTGAAAGTTATCCGTAATTCCCATAATAAAATACAAATAATGCACCAAGAAAAGATCACATCCGACAAGTTTGGTTTTGCAAAAAATCGTTATACGCCAGCTTCAGCCCTTCCTCAAGAGAGACACTGGCCTGCCAGCCGAGGTTGTTGAGGCGGGTGCTGTCCATAAGCTTTCTTGGCGTACCATCGGGTTTTGTGGGGTCAAATTCTATGGCACCCTCGTAGCCGATAACCTTGGCGATAGTCAGCGCCAGCTCTTTAATGGTGATATCTTCGCCTGAGCCAACGTTGATATGACTCTGCATTGGAGAGGTATGGGCAGAGTATGTGGCTTTGTCAAGATTCATGAGATGCACGCAAGCCGCAGCCATATCGTCGATATAAAGAAATTCCCGACGAGGAGTGCCTGTCCCCCAGATAGAAACAACAGAAGCCACACTGATTTTTGCTTCATGAAGACGACGGATCAGGGCCGGGATGACGTGACTGTTTTCTGGATGATAGTTGTCGCCGATACCGTAGAGGTTCGTCGGCATGACGCTGCGGTAATCGGTACCATATTGGCGGTTGTAGCTTTCACAAAGTTTAATGCCCGCTATTTTTGCTATGGCATAAGGCTCGTTCGTTGATTCAAGCGGCCCAGTGAGAAGAGTACCCTCGCTCATCGGCTGTGGCGCACGCCTGGGATAGATACAGCTTGAGCCGAGGAACAAGAGTTTTTGTACGCCAGCCTGCCAAGCCTCATGAATAACATTCGCCTCAACCATCAGGTTCTGGTAGATGAACTCTGCGGGATAAGTGTTGTTGGCATGTATCCCGCCCACTTTGGCGGCGGCCAGATAGACGTGATCAGGCTTTTCCTGCTGAAAAAAGGCACGAACGGCCGCCTGGCTGGTCAGATCAAGCTCGCGATGTGTTCTGATGATGAAATCCTGCATACCCAACCCCGCCGCCTGAAGATACCGGAGAATTGCTGAGCCTGCCATACCGCGATGGCCTGCTATGTATACTTTATGCATTCCTCTTATTCTGATGGCGCTATTATATGCGTAAAAACATACATTGAAAGAAAAACCGTAATCGCCACACCAACAATCATGGCAAGCGTTTTATGCTTGCGGACAAACTTGAACAAGGTTTCCGTCGTGATCTCTTCAGAGACCACCTTGTGATGCTTTTTCCGGGAACGATGCTGACGATGATGGCGAGGAGATGAAATATTCTTTTCCATACTGTAAAAATGTTTTCAATGACCAGGAAGGATTCTGTATGCCAACTATAGCCGCCCATCGGCATCACCTGCTGGTAATGCGCCCTTAATATCGTAAAGCACACCATCCTCACGTTCAGCTAAAGCCCTGATATCGAGCGTTTTAAATTGATCGAGGGTTATGCCGAAAATGAACACTTTTGCGCCCTTGACAATAATTTCCTGGTGGTAGCCGTACTCCTGAGCTTTCTTACACCATCTCCCACTCAAACTTGCTGACGTTTCTTGCCTTGGGGTCGAAGACAATGCCAATCAAATATCGTTCGCCTGCATACTTCTCATAATACTTCATCCTCTTGATCTGCTCAAGCGGCTCCCCATCACTCACCTTGAATTCAAAGAGAAAGGTTCTCCCTCCGGCCACCAGGGTCAAATCAATTCTACCCATGTTACTCGCGTCCTCGGCGATCATGCCCACCACCATACTGGAGAAATAAGCATAGAGCACACTGGCATAAAAGCCTTCAAACCTCGCGATATCGTTGTTGGTGTAATTATTATAGGCAATACTGGCAAACAGGCGTTTGATAGCGGGTTCCAGACCTGCAACATCACCACTCATCAGGAGAGCAAACAGTTCACGGCGGATCGGCTCATTTTCCGAAACGGTGGTCATCGATTGCAGGAGATAATCGTTAAAACTGATCCGCACCTCCATGTTGGGAAATCCCAACTCATAACCAAATCCCATATCCAACGGAAGCTGGCGTTTGATGGTCAAATAGCCGCTCTGAAACAGAATGGTCTCCAGATTAAGATTTTGAATATCAAAACTGTTGAGCAGAGACTCATTAACTTGTAATCCATTAAACCTGGGAATAAAATAGTTGTTCTTTTTGATCAGCTCAATCAGGAAACTCGGCGTGCCAGTCTCGAACCAATAGTTTTTAAACCGGTGATTGTTTTTGATAAAAAGCAGGATATCGAACGGATTATAAACAGTGTCACCCAAAAAGTTATACCCATTGTACCACACTTTGACCTTCTCCATATCCACCCCTTCGAGATAAGGGGCAAACGTCGTGTCGAGGTCAAGCTGAGTATACCCGCAGATATTGCCATAGTCCGGGTTGAGGCTGATATCTTCAAGATTGTTCAGGCCGCTGAAGATCGAGACTTTGGCGAATTTGCTCACCCCGGTGAGGAAGGCAAAACGCAGATACCGGTCGTTCTCCTTTATTTTGGTATAAAAGTTCCGCATTCCATTCCGAATGAGCAGAGCTTCTGGAATATTCTCAATATTGTCCAGAATCGGTTTGTCGTACTCATCAATCAGGATGACCACCTTTTGATGATATTTCTCATAAGCTTTCTCGATTAATTCTGCGAAGAAGTGTTGTGGCCTGACTCTGTTTTCACACTTTAGCCCAAGTCGCTTCTCATTGGATTGGAGTATGAACAACAAATCCGCCTCCAGATCTGCCGTTGAGTTAATCCCGCCACTGAAACTTATCAGAATGACAGGATATTTCACCTCCCAGTTCCACAGCTTCTCAATCAGCAGCCCCCGGAACAGCTCCCGATTTCCCTCAAAAATATTGTGCAGCGTGTCGAGAAACAGGCTTTTGCCGAATCGACGTGGCCGTGACAGAAAAACGTATTTAAACCTGTCGATCAGGCTATAGGCTATCCCCGTTTTGTCGATATAGAGGTAATCCTCGTTTATGATCTCACTGAACGTCTGTATTCCTACTGGCAGCTTTTTCATCGTCAATCTCGTTGTAACTCATTAGCCCATCAGAGGCATAGGTACGTTGACACACCAACACCTCTCCACACTTTTTTTACTACGCAGGGAAATATAATACTTTTTGACAGAACACTTCGATACGGGCTAGCGCCCTACTCAGTGACCGGGGAATACGGGCCTGGTGCCCTACTCAGTGACC
>CAISRC010000132.1 GCA_903887845.1 uncultured Chlorobiaceae bacterium | reverse complement strand
GTAAAAAAAACTCATGCGTGTAAATAAAACAGAAATGCTTGAATTCTCAAACAGTGCACTCTGTTTTGGAAATAACCTGATGTGGCTGCATAAACGAAAGCATCCTCATCTAAAACGACTCCTTGATACAGCAAAGTCGGTACATCTCGATCGATCGTCAAAGATTGTTATCCTCAGCGATCTGCACATGGGAAATGGTGGACGACTTGATGAGTTTCGGAAAAATGCCGAACTGGTTAAAAGCATACTCGAACGCTATTATCGGCCTAATAAATACAGCCTTGTTCTCAATGGAGATATTGAAGAGCTGTTAAAGTTCCCGCTTGCCAGTATTCAAAATGAGTGGAGAGATTTTTACGACCTCTTTCAAACATTTGAACAAAATGGCTTTTTCTGGAAAACCTGGGGCAACCATGATGCTGCATTGCTTGAGGAAAAAGAGTACCGGTTTGCGTCATCACTGGTCGAATCTCTGAAATTTCATTATCGCGATAAAACTCTCCTGCTTTTTCACGGTCATCAAGCTTCAGTCTATATGTGGGAGACGTTTCCTTTTATCAGTCGTGCAGCAATCTTTTTTCTCCGCTACATTGCCAAGCCTGCTGGTATAAAAAACTTTTCTGTCGCCTACAACAGCCGTCGACGGTTCGCTGTCGAAAAATCAATTTATGAGTTTTCCAACCGGGAAAAAATTGTTTCCATCATAGGACATACCCATCGTCCTTTGTTTGAATCTCTTTCCAAAGTAGATTATCTGAACTACAAGATCGAAGAACTCTGCAGGATTTATCCATCCGCTGAAGACAAAAAACGGACAGCAATTGAGGAGAAGATGGATTCGTTGAAAATCGAACTTGAAGATTGTTCGCGGCAAGGGAAAAAAATCGGTCTCAGAAGTGGCATTTACCACAATCTTACCATACCAAGTCTCTTCAACTCAGGCTGCACAATTGGAAAACGTGGCATCACGGCTCTTGAAATTGAGGGAAGCACCATAAGGCTTGTCTGCTGGTATAACGGCAAGCAGAGTTCAACATTTTCCAGTGATCGTGACAATCAGCCAACGAAACTTGGTTCGACAGGCTTTTCCAGGATTATTCTGAATGAGGACTCTCTTGATTATGTGTTTTCCCGCCTTCATCTTCTTGCCTGAAGTCGAGACTATTCATTTTATGAAGTACAGTCAAATCTGATTTTCTGACGAATCCACTGTGCCATTGGAAAGTGAGTCCGATGGCTTTTGAAATTGTACCGGAGCTTCAGCAATTTTCATAAACAGTTTTATTTGTGACAAATGCGGAGGCCAGTTCACCAATAAGGTAGCAAGCGCCTCCCACACCGAGACCCAGGCTACAATCGTAAGCCCTTCCGCAAGAACCCTGTTTAGAAAGGATGTTCCATTTTCAAAAGCAAACAAATTATTGACCCAGAGAGAAAGTCCGAGAAGAACAATGCCAAAAATGAGAATAATTACCGATGTTTTCAGCATTTTTTTCATTGCGGCAAACTCAAGCTCCCGCAGATACATAAAATACTTGTGGACACTGGTACGAACCCGAAGCATAAACTCTTCAGATGGAAAACACTCGAACATAAACCTGATAACAAAGTCCGCACGACCTATTTCAGTCACACACTCTGTAAGATAATAGACCAGATCTTCATCAAGATCCTTT
>CAISRC010000131.1 GCA_903887845.1 uncultured Chlorobiaceae bacterium | reverse complement strand
TCCCTCCTGCCCTTCCTCACTCATATAATAGAGCATTGTGGCATTTCCTGCAAGCTCCTGCAGGCCGGATTGTCCATCACAATCGGCATTGAGGGCTGATTTCAGGCAGCGAATGGCAAGCGGAGAGTTGGCCAGGATTTCCCGACACCACTGCACGGTCTCCTCCTCAAGGCGCTCAAGCGGCACAACGGTGTTTACCAGCCCCATGGCAAGCGCTTCAGCGGCATTGTACTGGCGGCAGAGAAACCATATTTCGCGTGCCTTTTTCTGGCCCACAAGACGTGCCATGTAGCTTGCGCCCCATCCTCCGTCAAAAGAGCCAACTTTTGGACCGGTCTGGCCGAAGATGGCGTTTTCAGCCGCAATGGTGAGGTCGCAGAGCATGTGCAGCACGTGGCCGCCACCAATGGAGTAACCGGCAACCATGGCAATGACTGGTTTCGGGCAGGTGCGTATATCGCGCTGGAAATCGAGAACATTCAAACGGTTAACCCCTTTACCATCAGCATAACCGGCGTTACCCCTGATTTTCTGGTCGCCTCCCGAGCAGAATGCCATCTCTCCCTGACCGGTGAGAATGACAACACCAATTTTCTCATCATTTCTTGCATCCGAAAGGGCGGCAATCATCTCATCGACAGTCTGGGGACGGAATGCGTTTCTCACCTCCGGACGGTTGATGGTGATCTTTGCAATACCTTCCGCTTTATGGTAGAGGATGTCCGTAAAATCACCTGCAGGTATCCAGTTCACTGTACTCATAGCTTCTTCTCTTCTTGCTTGTTGAAAAAAAATCGCAACCGCTCCAGAAATAAATCCCTGTTTTCAAGCTGCAGGGTATGGCCGCAATGCGGAAAGATTTCCAGATCGGATTCAGGACATAACTTAACCATTTGGTGACCAATCTCAACGTAGCGCTCATCGTTTTCTCCCGTAAAAAAGCTCACCGGCACGCTGTTTTTCTTTAACGCGTCCCAAAATGACGGCTGTCGTCCTGTTCCCAAAAGCCTCAGTGCCAGAGCGAGGTTCTGAGGGTCGTTGATCTTTCGTTCGCTCTCGACTTCTTTGAAGATCGGGTGGCTTTTCAATGTGGCGAAGAGAGGCTGCTCATACCAGGCCTCAATAAAACTGTCAAAGCTTCTTTCAATTTTTCGTGCCACTTTTTCGTCATGCTCCTGCCTGTCGATACGCTCTTTTTCTGTCTTGCGCCCGGGCGAAGCAGAGATAATAACCGCCTTGCTGAAAAGTTCCGGATGACGAAGCAGCAGCGCCAGCGCAATACGACCACCCATCGAATAGCCCACCAGAGAGCAAGGAGGCGCGGCAGATTGGCGCAGCAAATCGGCAAGCGCATCAACGGTCTGTATAAAAAAATCATCAGGGGGTTGCGTTTGCAGGAGGTTGGCGCTACCGTGACCTGGAAGATCAACCATCATGCAGCAGTAGTCGTTCTGAAGCTCCCTTGTTACTGGAAGCCAGTCACTGCCCGAGCCGAGAAAGCCGTGGAGAAAGACGATGCGGGGCAAGGATGGATTGCCGAGGGTGATGGTGTGGAAGGGGATGCCGTTTATGGTTGTTGGCATGGGGATAAGGTGGGGTGGTTTATATGGTGATGTTTCCTTTTGATAATAACTTATTGTGAAATTTACTATTTTTTATTTGACGGCAGCTTGCGTTTAAAACAAAGGCAGCCTGTTTTGGCTGAAGCTGAGATTCATCAAGAGGGGCTTATTTGCTCATTGGGAACTGGCATCAAATGGTGAGCTTCCTTTTGTCATTGAACCTCTGAAATAGGAAACAGCTATGTATTTATCTGTAATTGGGGTGACTCCTTTGGGCGATCATACGTTGATGCTTGAGTTTGAAAACCGTGAAAAGAGAATTTTTGATATGAGGCCATATCTTGATACAGGAAAATTTTCTGAATTGCGGGATCCTTTGCTTTTTCGATCAGTAGCAGTAAAGTATGATTCAATAGAATGGCCGAACCGACTGGATCTTGATCCGGAGTTTTTGTATGAAAAAAGTGTCGCTGTCATTGTGTAAATCAAGTGCATTGGTTGCCGAAACTTATCCTGAAAGTGAGTAAAGCCAGCAAATCGATCTCTTGCCTGGAGTACTTGGTGCCGCAGGATAGTTGAAGCGTTTGCAGATTTCTGGTCAGATAAGAGTATATTGTGTTGCATTTGCAACGCCAACATGACTATCGCAGGACGTATGAAAAGCGCATCATTACCGTCACTCCGCGTCGAACCCGAGCTTCGCCAAGCGGCCGAAAAGGCTCTGCATCAGGGAGAAACCCTCTCCTCATTCATTGAGGCATCGCTTCGGGCGAACATCGAACGTCGGCTCAGTCAGAAGGAGTTCATTGCCCGAGGTCTTGCTTCGCAGGAGCGTGCCCGCAGAACCGGGGAGTATGAAGATGCTCAGATAGTCGTGGACCAGCTTCAGAAGATGCTTCTTGAAGAAAAAAAGAAGAGGCAGTGAAATTCACCGTCCGCTTTACCCCCGATGCGAAAGATGACCTTGTCCGGCTCTATGCGTTTCTTCTTGAAAAAGATCTGAAGGCTGCGGAAGAGGCGCTTGATGCACTGTCGAAGGGATTCGACTTTTTAAGGGAATTTCCTTTCAGTTGCCGCAAAGCCCTTCCTGAAAATCCGCTGCTTCGGGAACTGCTCGTTTCATTCGGAAACTCGGGTTATGTCGCCCTTTTTGAAATTGAGGATCAAGCTACTGTAACCATTCTCGCAATACGCCACCAGCGGGAGGATGACTATTATTGATTCAGGCAAGATCGGGGAATGATTTAAAAACGTTTTTTGCTGCGTGAGAAGTGAGCGGGATTAA
This sequence comes from uncultured Chlorobiaceae bacterium, assembly GCA_903887845.1. Lineage (GTDB taxonomy): Bacteria > Bacteroidota > Chlorobiia > Chlorobiales > Chlorobiaceae > Chlorobium. The sequence goes on along the minus strand of CAISRC010000131.1, from coordinate 7,551 downwards.
TTTTATTTTATTGACAAGTGTAAGCAGATTATAACGTCTCCTCAATGTGATGCCAAACGATACATCCACTATGCCGCTTGATTTCAAGGGAGTTATGGTTTCGAGTACCTTCACCGATCTGAAGGAGCACCGTGCTGCGTTGATCAAACTTATTGCTGATGCGGGGTTTAAAGATGTGGCGATGGAGAATGATTCTGCCAAATCTGGCGTGGATGTGCTCGACTCTTCGTTACAAATGGTTGGTGATGCTGCCGTCTATATTGGCATCATCGCAAAGAAGCTTGGCCAGATTCCAAAATGTTCCACACGTAATCCTGGTAATGTTTCAATCACTGAACTGGAATTCAATAAAGCAGTTCGTCTCGGTCGGCCAATTCTGTTGTTTCTCATGGGAGATGGACATCATGTTCTTGAGTCCCAGATTGAACTCAAACCAGCCAATCGCAAAAAGCTGAACGCATTCCGTGAGCGTGCAAAGAAAATGGGGCCGGATTCGGAGGTTCATCGTGTTTATGCCGAGTTCAACAGCCTTGAGGAGTTCAAGGAAAAGGCTGCTAAAGCGCTTTCCGAACTGCGCATTACTTTTCACAAACACGATATCGAATCCCCTGGCGGCAAGGAAACTCTTCAAGCCGTTGACAAAAAACATAAAGAGTACGCCCATCGTTACCAGACAATCCTCAAAGAGGAGTTGGGTTACATTCGTATGCTTGGGCTTCCTGGTGTCGAAAGCATCAAGGTCAACCTGAACAACGACACCTTTGTGCCCTTGCGCCTCTCCGACAGGCAGGAGAGAGGTGGCCTTGTTTCAAAAGAGAGCGACCAGCAAGGGAGTGACCATATTCTCTACCCTGACGAGATCATGAAGCAGGCTTTCCACGACAGGAGAGGTCGCCGGATGCTTCTCGTTATCGGTGATCCGGGTTCGGGCAAAACAACGCTGCTCAAATATTATGCCCTTTGTGCGCTTGAGGATTACACGAAGCTTGGATTCAGTGCCCCAGTCAAAGTTTTCTACCTGCCCTTGCGGGATCTTGTTCGCGACAAGGAGGGGCGCTGCACAGAAAAGCTGCCTGCAACCCTTGCCGCCTGGTCAGAAAAACATCATCAAACGATTGATGCAAAGGTTTTTAATGACTGGTTGAACCATGACAGCTCACTTGTGCTGCTTGACGGCCTTGATGAAATCAGCAACATCGAAGAGCGAAAAGAGGTGTGCCGGTGGATTGACAACGCTTTCAGCGGCTTCAGCAAGGCATTTTTTGTGGTGACATCACGGGCGACAGGGTACCGCAAAGATGAAGGCATTGAGCTTGCCTCAGAGTACGAACGAGCCGACGTGCAGGACTTTACAGCGGAGCAGCAGGAGCGTTTTTTGCGCAACTGGTTCACGGCAGCATTTATGAAAGAGCCTTGTGAGAAGGGCGTTGACGAAAAGAGCTGGCAGGAAAAGCAAAAAAAGGAGGCAGAAAAACGCACCACCACCATTGTTGCGCATCTCAAGATAGAGAAAAACAAGGGGCTTCGTCAACTGGCTGCCATACCCATGATTCTGCAGATCATGGCTATTTTGTGGAAAGAGAGGGAGTACATGCCGGAAAGCCGTGTTGAACTTTACGATGCAGCACTCAACTATCTGCTTGAATTCCGCGATAAACGCCGGGACATCAAACCGTTGCTCTCTGCAATTGATGCCCGGCAGGTGCTTGGGCCGGTTTCGCTCTGGATGCAGGAGAGGCTCAAAAAAGATGAAGCGGCAAAAGCTGAAATGCACAGTGAAATGAAGGAGTGGCTTGATACTCTCAATACCCCTCCAACAGCAGAAGTTTTTTGCGACTATCTGGTCAAACGCGCAGGTTTGCTGGTTGAGACAGGCGGCAAAGAGTACCTTTTCCGGCATAAATCATTCCGTGAATATCTTGCAGGAGTTCAGCTCAAGGAAGATCGTCCATATCAGCACATCAAGACGCTTGTTGCAAATTTCGGAGAAGACTGGTGGGAAGAACCGCTCCGCTTTTTTATTGCTTCGGTTGACGCCAAAGTTTTTGATGCTTTTATGGCAAAACTCTTCGATTCGCCACAAAGTGACGAGATGACGCCAAAGCAGCAGTTATTGTTGCAAACAATCATTGAAGAGGCTAAAGGGAAAAAGATAGATGCCCTGTGCAACAAGCTGCTTGAACCAACGACAACATCCGGTCGGCAGCGAGTCATTCTTGACTGCCTCAAAGCCATCAATAAACCGTCCTCTCTTGACGCGTTGCTGGAGTTCCGGGAGAAAAAATTTGCTGGCGAGAACAGGGCCATTATCAACCGCACTGAGGAGGTGATTCTGGCTCTCGGAGGTACGCTAATGGCTCCAAACTCTGAGATGAGTTTCAACGGAAAACCGGCATCGTTTCGTAATCCCAATGAACAGAATGCAGAGTACATCCTGATACCGGGCGGAAGCTATATCTATTCGGTGACAGCAAAGAAGGAGATCGTTGAGGATCTCTATGTTGCCAAATATCTTGTAACAAACCGGCTTTACCGATTGTTTATTCGATCGTTGCTGCAAAAAGGCTCTCTGACGCAGCCACTCGTTACTGAGCTGAATACTATCGCCAAAAACAATAGTTGGGGAAAAGACTTTGGCAACTATCTCAAAAAGGGCAACAACGATCTTGCCGCTCTTTTTCGTTCTGAATATGATGAAGATCGCAAATTCGGTGGGGAAGATCAGCCGGTGGTTGGCATTACCTGGTATGCAGCACAAGCCTACTGCCTCTGGTTATCATTTTTTGAGCACAATAAGACACAGTATCGCCTTCCGACTGAGACTGAGTGGGAGTGGGCCGCCGGAGGGAAACGAGGTACCACCGCAGAGAAAGTTCGTAACTATCCCTGGCGTGAAGAGAAGGGTGAGCCCAACTCAACACTTGCTAACTACAATAATGATATCAGAGCAACAACACCTGTTGGTAACTATCCTGACGGGGTGACACCAGAGGGGTTGTACGATATGGCAGGCAATTCGTGGGAATGGATGGAAAATATACACGAAAAATACACTTCTGCCCGCGCGTTGCGCGGCGGCTCCTGGTACGATGGTCCCGGCGGCCTGCGTTGCTCTGCCCGGGGCAACGGCCATCCGGCGACTGCGGACGACTTTATCGGCTTTCGGGTTGTGCGTTCCAGTCCTCTTCCTGAAACTCTGGCAATCTGATATCTGGAACTCTGAAAAAAAAGACCTTCGGAAAGAGGCAAACGTACAGGGTGGGATAGAAATTTTTTTTTTGAGGTTGAAGCTTATTGGTGTAAAAAAAGTCTTGAACCTTGATTAAAGGATTACGGGATTTCTTGATTACAAGAAACAAGGTGGAGGATAAATCAAGTAATCAGGAAAACCAAGCACAATCAAGGTTCAGACAGCTATTGCCGTCGGTTATTATTGACATCCCTTGTAGTTGCCTATATTCATCAAAATGCGCACAGGGCTGCATGAGTGCTCAACACAACGTCAAAAAGGAAAAAACGTCATGCCTGAACTGAGTTTCAAGGGCAAGGAGTTCGTTTTCAATCATCACCTCGCTGTTCCCCACCGGCCACTGGTGCCTGATGCGGCCAAGTCGGTCGGGGAGGCTCGACTCGACGGGAATCTGATTATTCATGGTGACAACCTCCATGCGCTGAAATCGCTGTTGCCGATGTATGCGGGCAAGGTCGATTGTATCTTTATCGATCCACCCTACAACACGGGTAATGAGGGGTGGTGCTACAACGACAATGTGAACAGCCCGATGATGCAGCAGTGGCTGAACGAGAATCCTGTCGGCATTGAGGATGGCCTTCGTCACGACAAGTGGTGTGCCATGATGTGGCCAAGGTTGAGGTTGCTGCATGAGCTTCTTGGTGATACCGGAAGTATCTGGATTACTCTGGACGATAATGAGGTCCATAGGGCAAGGATGATGCTTGATGTCATTTTCGGGGATGGAAATTTTGTTGCTACCGTGTGCTGGCAGAACAAGGTATCCCCTGCGAATGACTCGAAGTATTTTAGTGATGACTTTGACTACATCATTGTCTATGCCAAGAATAAAGTTTTGTGGCTGCCGAACGGGCTTGAAAGAACGGAAAAGCAGGAAGCGTATTACTCCAACCCCGATGCAGATCCGCGAGGGTACTGGAACTCTGCAACTTACACCTGCAACAAAAGCAAGTCTGAGCGTCCTAACCTCTATTACGAAATTAAGAACCCAATCACTGGAGATGCTGTGTGGCCCAGTGAATCAGCCGTGTGGCGTTATTCAAAGGAAACGCATGCCGAAGTTGAGGCGGAGGGGCTTTTGTATTGGGGGGCTAACGGGACGGCTAAGATGCCGCGCTTGAAGCGCTTTCTTTCTAATGCAGGTAGTGTTGTGCCGAGAACCGTATGGAGCTATCTGGATACCGGTCACACTCAAGGCGCAATGACCGAACTTAAAGCGTTGGTGGGGGAATCTCCATTCCAAACTCCTAAACCACTTTCATTACTCAAGCGCATTCTCGAAATAGCGACCAACGAGCATTCCATTATTCTCGACTCCTTCGCAGGTTCAGGAACAACAGCCCATGCTGTGCTTGCAGCCAACCAGAAAGATGGCGGCGAACGCAAGTTTATCCTTGTCGAGTGCGAGGAGTACGCCGATAACCTCACCGCCGAACGGGTGCGCCGGGTGATCGGTGGCTACGATTTTCAAGGCACACAGCGCGAAGAACTCCTGAAAAAATCCATCACCTTCACCGATCTGAAAAACTCCACCAAGCTTCTGCAGCAGATTGCCAGCATCGAGAACATGGAGAGCCACCGGTTCGACAAAATCGAGAAAAAGGTAAAAGACGGCGAGCTGCTGGTTGAAGGGGTGAAGAGCATCACTGACCGGGTTGAGGGGCTTGGCGGTAGCTTCACCTACTGCACACTCGGTGAAGCTATCGACATGGAGAAGATGCTCACCGGCGAGAATCTCCCGGGCTTTGAGCAGTTGGGCGCGATGCTCTACTACATGGCCACCAACGAGGTGATTGATCCGGCCATGATCGTCGAGAAGGATGGGTGCGGCTACCTTGGCGAATCCTCCTCATTCCATGTCTGGCTTATCTACAAGCCTGAACTTGACTTCCTGAAATCGCGTGATTCAGCGCTGACGCTCTCCAGAGCGAAGGCGTTTGCGGCAGAGAAGCCCGGCAAGCGGCATCTGGTGTTTGCGCCGGCAAAGTTTGTGTCGCAGAAGGTGCTCGACGAGGAGAGGGTGCCGGTTGAGTTTGCCCCGTTGCCGTGGGCTCTCTATCGCATTGACCGGAGCCGATAATGGCATTGCGTGAACTCGACTATCAGGGTCGCGTGCTGTCGTGCCTTGACGATTATCTGACTGAGCTTGTACATCAGAAGGCAAAAGCCGACAAGATTGCTGCGGCAAATGCCGGTGAAACTGACCCGGATCTTATCCGACCGGTGCCCGATTTTCCCCTGAAGGCCTGGGAAGCGATGCGGGCTGCGGGCAAGCTGCCGGAAACGCGTCAACATATCCCTTACTCATCACCTCTGGATGGTGTCAAACGTCCTGTGCCGGATATTGTCTTCAAGGTGCCCACCGGTGGAGGCAAGACGTTTCTCGCTGTGGCTTCGCTCTCGAAGATTTTGGGGCGCTATCTTGGCCGCAACAATGGCTTTGTGCTCTGGATTGTGCCCAATGAGGCAATCTATGCCCAGACTCGCCGTCAACTGATTGACCGTCAGCACCCCTATCGCCAGATGCTTGACGTGCTCTCCGGTAACGCGGTGCGGATTCTGGAGAAAAACGATCAGTTGGATGCCCGCGATGTGGAGAGCCATCTCTGCATTATGCTGTTGATGCTGCAATCGTCAAACAGGGAGAACAAGGATACTTTGAAAATGTTCCGTGACCGTGGCGACGTGCATGGATTTTTTCCCCCCGAAGGTGAACAGGATGCTCATGTTGCAGCGCTGGCTCAAACTCCTAATCTCGACAGCTATGACCTCGGTGAATCGGCTTATCCCTGGCATCAGGTCAAGGATTCTCTGGGTAACGCTCTGCGCCTGATCCGGCCGGTGGTGGTGATGGATGAGGGGCACAAGGCTGTTTCGGAACTGGCTTTTTCGACGCTCTACGGCTTCAACCCCTGTTTTGTTCTGGAGCTGACTGCGACTCCGAAAGACGTAGCGCCAACAACCGGCAGGAATCCACGGTCGGCACGTTACGCGAATGTGCTTGTTGATGTGAAGGGCATTGATCTTGATCGGGAAGGGATGATCAAAATGCCCCTCAATCTCGATCCGAGAGCCGGGAGCGATTGGCACCATACCCTGGCAGCGGCGCTCAATCGGCTTCGCCTGCTGGATGAAGCTGCGAAGTCACTGCAAGCTGATTCCGGCAGATATATTCGCCCCATTCTTCTGGTGCAGGTTGAGCGCACCGGCAGTGACCAGCGGGACGGCAATCATATCCATGCGCTCGATGCAAAGGAGTGGCTCACCAATGTTGGCGGTCTTGATGAGGCTGAAATTGCCATCAAGACTGCGGATACCAACGACCTCGCTGCGCCCGAGAATCTGGATTTGCTTGGTGCCACGAACCGGGTTCGCGTTATCATCACCAAATCGGCATTGCAGGAGGGGTGGGATTGTCCCTTTGCCTATGTTTTGTGTGCCCTGGCAGCAAGTGCCAATCTGTCGGCCATGACGCAGTTGATTGGCCGGATTCTTCGCCAGCCACACGCCGAGAAAACGGGTGTTGCGTTGCTTGACGAAAGCTATGTTATCACCCATCATGCCAATACCGCTGACGTGGTCAATGCCATAAAAAAGGGGCTGGAAGAGGATGGTATGGGCGATCTGGTCAAGGAGATTCGGACAAGTGACTCGGCAGCGCCATCGGGGCCACGAACTGTTTTACGACGGAGCAGGTTTGCCGGGACGGCAATTTTTCTGCCACTGGTGCTTCGAGTGACCGGCAACGACATTCGTGAACTGCGCTATGAGGATGATATTTTGTTTGCCCTCGACTGGCAGCGTCTTGATCTTTCTTCACTTGTGGCCAAAATTCCTGACAACATCAACAGTGCGGAACGTCAAATGCAGCGTATCCGACTTGCGGAGTCGGGCGATGAACGTATCATTTCAGAAGTTGCGGGCGTTACACAGGAGCACCTGATGTTTGATACCGCCTACGCTGTTCGGATGGTTTCGGATATTGTGCCGAATGCTTGGTGGGCGCGTGACATGATCGGTCAGCTTCTTGCCGGTCTCGAATCCCGTGGCTTCGGTAAGGCTCAAGTAAACCAGCTTGCGGGCCTGATTGTCGAAGAGCTGCGCAAATGGCTGGAGGAGCAGCGTAACGAGAAGGCCGAGGCGCTTTTCCGTACCGAAGTGAGCACACCGGAGTATAGTGTACCACCTCTACCGGAGCAAAGTGTACCAGCGATTCCGGAGCATAGTGTACCACCTGTACCGGAGTAAAGTGTACCAGGTATACCGGGCGAAAGTGTACCACCCAATCATGTCAGATT
>CAISRC010000130.1 GCA_903887845.1 uncultured Chlorobiaceae bacterium | reverse complement strand
TGTTGGTTACCGTAACCCCAACATCGCCGATTGCATAACTGTCAGTAATCGCACCGCCATCATTGTAGCCTACCAGACCTCCGGTATAGGTATAGCTGGAGTTATTAGTATTATAACCAGCCAAGGTATTGTTAACAGTAACGGCCACATCGCCAGTTGCATAACTGCGGGTAATTGCTCCCTCATCATTTTGGCCGATCAAACCGCCAGCATAGATGTTCGTTTCATTGCTGCTATCTTCAGCGCTCACATTGTTGCTCTCAATGACCGTCACATCGCCTTCAGCATAACTGTCGGTAACGGCTCCAGCATCATTGTAGCCCACAAGACCACCAACATTGTTAGAACCTGTAACCGGCGCTTTGGAATAGCTCTCGGTAATAGAGCCGCTATAATTGTAGCCAACCAGACCACCGGTGTTCTCGCCTCCCGCCACACCGCCTGTAATGCTATTTCCATTACCGTTGATGACACCGACGCCACTCGCTTCGATGGTACCACCATCATTGTAGCCAACCAGGCCGCCAGTATAGCTCTTGCCCAAAACATTAAGAGTAAGGGTCTTTTCAGTGCCGGAAATAACTCCAACACCACTGTCTTTGATGGTGCCGTCATTATTATACCCAACCAGGCCGCCGGTATAGTCACCCTTACCTGTCACTATGGCTGATACATTGTTGTCCTCGCCTATAACAACACCAAAGCCACTGTGCTCGATAATGCCGCCATCATTATAGCCAACCAGGCCACCAGTATTATCACCGTTACCTGTCACACTGCCATTCACATAGCTGTTTTCTATCGTCCCGCCATTATTGTTACCTATCAGTCCGCCGGTTTTATTGTCGCCTGTTATATCCACAGCCGTTAAGCCGATGTTGCGGATAATACTTCCTGAAACAACAGAGCCGAACAAACCAACGTTATTATCGGCCGGTCTGTTGATGTACAGATTACTAATTGTATGACCAAGGCCTTCAAAGATGCCTGAGAATGAGCTGATTGGAGCAAAACCGACACCACTACCCCAGTTTACTGTGTCACTCGCATCAATGTTGCTGCCAAGGGCGTAGTAACTGAAGGAATTAGTAATAATCCCCTGTAAATCAGTTCCAGTGGTACTTACCTCCGAACCAAGAGTATTGATAACCCTGTAATTATGTGCATCACCATCGTAACCCTGTCTTGTGGTAAAACTCAAGCCACCAGGAAGATTGATCTGTGCTCCATCATTCAAACTGTAGAAACTGCTGTTCCCCTCTGCCCTGGCGCCCATACCATATTCCAGCACCAAAGAGCCATTACTCGCAGTAATGCTGTAATTAATAAGGATATTCCTGAAAGCACTGAGCGTGAGGGTTGTATTAGCACTCCAGGAAACGGCCGCATCCACAAAAATATCACCATTGCCGCCTGTCGCACTGCTCCCGCCTGTTACGTCATTGCTGCCTGTCAAGCGGCTGGTCTCAATTCTTACAGAATTGCTATTCAAAGCAGAAACAAGAGTAACTGAGCCAATACCAGAATCATCCCCGCCTGACCCATCATAAATAGTAAAGTCTATCGGGTCAATCAGCCAGGTGCCCGTCAGCCCTGTGGGCGCAAAGGTTGTTATAGAAGTTCCATCAGCAATTTTAACCTGCTCGCCTGATGTTTCAATAAAACCGCCGTCGCCGCCATTCGGAGCTGAGGCGTCGAGTGCACCAGAGACCGTTGTTGTTCCGCCTTGTGCATCAAGAATGATACGCCCGGCTTTTTCCTGAACGGTCTGGGCCTCGATAACACCGCTGTTGTTGACTGTTGACTGCATCAATGCATCGGCAGCCTTGGCAGTCATCACCACCAATCCGCCATCAGCTTTAATAAGCCCCTTGTTTTCCACCAGAGCATTTACCGCACCTTCGTCAACGGTATAACTGATGAGGCCATCTCCCTGAAAATCGAGTGAGACTTTGTTGCCTGCGGCCAGCGCAACGCTGCCTGCGTTAGCAGTTATGCTTCCCTCGTTGGTGACTTTGGGCGCAATAAGGGCTACTACGCCTCCATCCAGGGCTTTGATAGCTCCCTGATTGAGAATGGAACCGGCATTACCAGTATTGCTGAATTTGTATTTCCCTGCAAGGAAATCGCTGTCGAGCATGTTCAGCGACGAGGCAACAAGACCGCCGACATCAACGCGCGCCGTTGAGCCAAAAATGATTCCTGCAGGGTTAAGAAGGTAAACTTTGCCGTTTGCAGAGAGCGAACCAAAAATCTGCGATGGATTTTGATCACTGATTCTGTTGAGGGCTGCCGCAGCAGCATTGGGCTGAACAAACTGCACTCCAGCGCTCGAACCAATATTGAAGGTGTTCCAGTTGGCAATCATCTGCTGAGTCGACTGGTTCACCGTCATCTGACTACCGCTGACAGCTATACTGCCACTGCCTGAAGTGACCTTCCCGCCTGTAGGAAGTGCCGCAGAGTCAAGGGCATAAGCCGGATCTCCAGCCGCAAGCAATGCTACGAGAACTGCAAGACTACGAAGCGGGGATTTTGGAACCCCTCCGTTTGACTTTACCTTTTCGGAGACAACAATCCACATCTCCTTTGTATGTGACCAAACGACGTTAAAAATCTTGTTCATAAGTAGTTATTTTGGCTTCTTGCGAAAACTGGAAATAATAATCGGTCTTTCTTGGTTATACCTTAAAAATAGAGTTCGCCCTGCAACCAGACACGGCTTTTGTCGTCCCTGCCATCAGTGTTTTTGCCCAGATACTGACCAGGATTAGAACCAATCACATGGGCCCAGGTGCAGCGTAGCGCTCCCTTTGGAGAAATGAGATAGTTCAATCCAACACCGGCACCTTGCAACCAGTACGCGTTACGATTCGTGTCATTGTTGACATCACCCGCATACCGATCCCTGTTCAATGCTATGTGACCTGCATCATAAAAGCCGGTAATCTGAAGGCTTCCCAATGAAGCCGCAAGAGGAATATTGTAGCGGATATCGGCAGAGATAAGGCGACCTTCATCTCCAGGGGCCTCGCCAACCGGATAGGCTCGCACCGCGTTTGGCCCGCCAAGTGTAAACTGTTCACTGCTGCCCAGGTTATCAAGCGACATCTGTGCTGATCCGGAGATACTAAAGTTAACCCCTTCAGAAAGGCGCTGCAGACGTGCAAGTGCAAAATTAAAGTGGGTGTATTGTCCCTCTTTTCCGGTCATCAGATAATATGATTTATTCTTTGTTTCATTGAGGTGGCCAGTGGTAACTCCAGCACTGTAGCTGGTGGCACCGCCTCCCCAGAACTGGTCATAACGGTCACCGTTGGCACTCAAAGTAACGCTGTTGAGATGCTTGTCATAGTTGACTGAACCATTCGCCTCATCGACAAGTGCCTTGTATCCGTAAGTCAGACTCGTGATGAGAGTATTGGTTCGGCTTCGAAGCAGCGGGTAACTCAAGCCGGCATCGACATTATTGCTGTGGCCCTTGGCATTAAGAGAAGCACGGTCACCGCCGATTTCATAGCTCATGCCAGTATAGGATAGAGATCCCCTGAGGCCGGGAAAGAAGAAGGGGGCGCTGTAGCCTATGCGTCCCTGAGCAAGTCCATCCGCCTCGGTCATCAGAGCGGTGATCTGGTCGCCAAAACTGAACGGATCATTGATTGAGATCGTGGCATTACCCCTCCAGGTACCAGTGTAGCGATTACCATGATTATCGCCCCAGATAACACCAGAAAGGATCGGTCCTTCGCTGACGGCAACGTCAACTCCTGTCGTGCCAGGAAGAGTTCCGGAAGCCAATGATGCACGGGCGATAACACCGGGCAGATCGTTCATGAGCAGTACGGAACGCTCAAGATCATGCTCGTTGATTGCTTCACCCTTGCGTACCGCTGTTTCGCCGATTCCTTGGAGAACTTTCGGCGAAATTCTGGCTGTTTTGTCCAGCTTGAGTTCAAGTCGACCATCGCTTGCACCCTGAAGAACCGCAATCTCAATAATACCTGAAGTAACGTCCTGCTTGGGAAGGTAGGCTCTTGCGCGGAACCATCCCTTTGCCCTGAAATGGTCGTTGATTTTATCAGCAAGACCTTTCAGCTCTCCGAACGAGATAGTCTTGCCTTTAGCGTCAGCAACAAGAGTTTGTAACTCCGCTTCAGTAGCAATTCCCTCATAACCGCTGAATTTGAATCCCTTTACCGCAACGAGTACTCCTGCTTCAGATTTTGCGGGCTGCTCCCTGGCCTTTTCTCTTGGAGGTAGCTGGCGGGATTGTGGCATTCTGCTCTGCTGGTCACGAAGAATACTGCCAGCATCAGGAACAGGAGGTGCAGGAGCTGCAAGACCCTGTACCGTGAAAGATGAAAGCGAGAGAACCGAAAGTAGTCCTATAAAAGACCCTGCTTTACCTGCAATGATATGTCGCACTGATAATAATCATTTATCAATTATGGAAGACTTGAGTTTTCTGCATACGTATTTTGTTCAAATTAATCAAAAAAAGAAGTAATAACCAATTTTTTCACGGTGCGATCTTGTCTTTATGGAATTATTTACTTTTTGTTGATGGATCTCGTGCACAAGAAGAGCTTGTCCTGATTCCAAAAAAGAGCAAAAAACATTATTATAAGTAATATTATAGCTGCGCCTGTAAACGTAACCTCTTAACCCCCGTCATTATGATGTCCGACAGCACCATCAACACTACAGCGCACTGGCAGGAACTTGACGAATGGAGAAAAAAAATTGACGCACTCGACCAGCAGTTATCCACTCTCCTTTGCGAGAGACTGCACTGCGCACAAAATATCAGCTTGTTGAAATCGAGAATCGGAGAGCAGGTTCTTCAACCTGAACGGGAAAAAGAGGTGCTCATCAATGTGCTGAATCAGGCCGACTCACCCCTGAAAACTCATGCACTGGAAAAAATCTATCGCTGCATCATTGAAGAGACCCGCCTCTTTCAGCAAGAGTGGATAAGCAGTCAGCCGGATATCCATACCAGCTCATAAGGCTCATACGCCATGACTTCAAAAAACAATTCTTTCCGTAAACTGCTTCTGGCAGGAGCGACTTTTCTGCTGACGGTATTGTCATGCTTTCTTTTTATACCGGGCCTCAATACCTCCCAAACAACCACCCGCCTGACGGTTCATCGGGGGATGGGCTTCAGAGCCATTCTGGATGAGCTGAGCCGTAACGGTTCAATTATCAGTACCTGGCCGACGCTTGTGACGGTAACCCTTGTTCCAAAGCTCCACAATATCAAGCCTGGCAGGTATCTCATTCCTCCTGGAATGTCGAATTTCGGACTACTGTATTACCTCCATGCCCACCCGCAGGATGAGGTTCGCATTACGCTGCCCGAAGGTATGGAACTCAGAAAAGTTGCCCGTATTCTTTCACGAAACCTTGATATTGATTCTTCCGGGTTCATGGCAGCGGTGTCCAACAGGAAACTGCTTGCCCGTCACGGAATCATGGCTGACAACGCTGAAGGTTACCTCTTCCCCGGCACATATAACTTTGCATGGGCGAGTACACCTGAAGAGGCCGCAAGGTTTCTTATCGGCCAATTCCGGCATTTCTATACTCAAAACCTGCAGAAAATGGCCGCGAAGGAAGGGCTCGGCGAAACCGGGTTACTTACCCTGGCCTCGATTGTAGAAGCCGAAACACCGCTTGATGCTGAAAAATCGCTTGTCGCAAGCGTCTATCTTAACCGGCTGAAAAAAAACATGCGCCTCCAGGCCGATCCAACGGTGCAGTATGCCCTTGGCGGTGCTGCCCGAAGGCTTTATTACAAAGACCTTGCGGCAGACTCGCCCTATAATACCTATCGCCATAACGGCCTTCCTCCCGGCCCGATCTGCAACCCCGGCGCCGCCTCGATTCTTGCCGTGCTTCAACCGGCACAGAGCAGCTTTCTCTACTTTGTTGCTACAGGAAATGGCGGACATTACTTTGCTGCTTCACTGACAGAGCATAATGCCAACATTAAAAAGTACAAAAATGCCTTGCGCAGCAGGCCGCCAGGATTAGAGTGAGTTGCATTAATATATATCGGCAATTGTATACATTACACAAGCAGATCCTTATCTGATCTTTTTATCAACCAATTTATCAAAGCAATGCAAAAAAAGACCTTGTCTGACATCTCAACCCAGGGCAAGCGGGTGTTAATGCGTGTTGATTTCAATGTCCCTCTTGACGAGAACAAAAAAATTACCGACGACAAGAGAATTGTTGAGTCTCTTCCTTCCATCAAAAAAGTTCTTGAAGAGGGCGGGCGCCTTATTTTGATGTCCCATCTTGGAAGGCCAAAAGGAAAAGTCAATCCTGAATACTCGCTTGCTCCGGTGGCCTCAAGACTTTCGGAACTGATCGACAGCCCGGTCGTCATGGCAAAAGATTGTATCGGCACTGAGGTCATGCAACAGGTGCTTGCTCTGCAGGATGGGGAGGTTATGCTGCTTGAAAATCTTCGTTTTCACCCTGAGGAAGAGGCAAATGACGCTGATTTTTCAAGGGAGCTTGCGTCGCTCGGCGAGGTGTATGTGAACGACGCCTTCGGCACCGCCCACAGGGCTCATGCCTCAACGGAAGGCATTACGCACTACGTCCAGACGGCTGTTGCCGGTTATCTGATAGAGCGGGAGCTGTTGTATCTTGGAAAAGCACTGCAGGAGCCGGAACGACCATTTGTGGCTATTCTGGGAGGTTCAAAAATATCAGGAAAAATTGATGTTCTTGATAACCTTTTCAAAAAAGTCGATACAGTACTGATCGGTGGCGCCATGGTCTTCACCTTCTTCAAGGCACAGGGTTATGAGGTGGGAAATTCTCTTGTAGAGGAGAGCAAAATAGAGCTTGCCCTCACTATTCTTGAGCAGGCAAAAAAGAAGGGAATCAAGCTGCTGCTGCCGGTAGACGTCATTCTGACACCAGAGATTTCAGCCGATGCTGAATCTTATGCTGAAAACATTTCAAGTATTCCTCAAAAAATGATTGGCGTTGATATCGGACCCGTAACGGCTGAAACATACCGAAATGAAATTCTTTCAGCGCGAACGGTTCTCTGGAACGGCCCAATGGGCGTTTTTGAAATTGACAATTTTGCGGCCGGCACGATGGCTGTAGCAAAGGCTATGGCCGAGGCAACTGCAAAAGGAGCTATAACAATTGTCGGCGGCGGCGATTCTGCCTCAGCAATAGCCAAGGCCGGTCTGGCAAACGAGATGACCCATATCTCTACGGGAGGAGGCGCAAGCCTTGAATTCCTTGAAGGCAAGGAGCTCCCCGGAATAGCCGCTCTGAACGATTAATCGAAGAACCATACCTCGTAATGAACTATTCCCAGCCATACAGTCCCGGGGGTTTTCAGTTTATACCCCCGGCGATCAAGGCCATTATTCTGCTCAATATTGCAGTTTTTCTGCTGCAGTTGACTCCTTTTGGCGATACAATTTCCACCCTCGGTGCCTTGTGGCCTGTCGGTTCCGGAAACTTCAGAATATGGCAGCCGGTAACTTACATGTTTCTGCACGGTGGTGGCGCTCATCTCTTCTTCAATATGTTCGCCCTCTGGATGTTCGGTGCTGAAATAGAAAATTACTGGGGTACGAGGCAATTCAATACCTATTATTTTGTTTGCGGGATCGGGGCTGCAGTGATCAACCTGATCGCCACTGTCGGAGACCCTTATCCGACCGTCGGTGCTTCCGGTGCCATTTACGGCGTGTTGCTGGCCTTCGGCATGATGTTCCCCGATCGCTACATTTTTCTTTACTTTCTCTTTCCGGTAAAGGCAAAGTATTTTATTGCCGGTTATGCCTTTATTGAGTTTATCTCCGGTTTCGGCAGCCGGGCAATGGGCAGCGGCAGCAACATTGCCCATTTTGCACACCTTGGCGGAATGCTGATTGGCTTTATCTATATTACCATCAAAAGGGCCGAATGGTCATTTTCGGGATTATTCAGCAAGATCCGCTCCTCAGGCAACAAGAAAAGCGGCCCACGCCTCCATACCCGGAACACTGTGGCTCCTCCGGTATCTGAATCAGAAATCAATGCCATACTCGACAAGATTTCAGAGCATGGTTATGGATCGTTAACCGAGGAAGAGCGCCGAAAACTCCTCCGTGCCAGCGGGAAGAAATAAACCTCAGGTCAGCCGGGAACCGTCCGCTCAAAACAGGCAACACTTTCGATATGACTGGTATGCGGAAACATGTCAACCGGCTGCACCGATACAAGCTGATAGCCGTGAAGGCTGATCTCCTTGCCGTCACGGGCAAGGCTCGCCGGGTTGCAACTGACATAGATAATTCGCTCCGGACGGAGCCTGAGCATGGTGGAAAGTGCCTTGGCGTGCATTCCTGCCCTGGGAGGGTCGGTAATGATCACCCGTGGGGCATCATAGTTCTCAAGGGTATGAAGCATGGCATGAAAATCCTTGAGATCAACCTGGAAAAACTCAACATTGCCGATACCGTTCAATGCTGCATTACTCTCTGCGTCATTGATTGAACTTTCAACCACTTCCAGACCGATTACCTGACGACAGTACTTTGCCAGATAGAGCGTTATGGTTCCTGTCCCGCAATAAAGATCATAGACTGTATCGGCAGAAGTGAGAGCTGCAACCTCAAGAATGATTCGGTAAAGAAGCTCTGCCTGTGAAGAGTTTGTCTGAAAAAACGAGTTTGCTGAAATCCTGAAATCAAGACCGCCGAGACGCTCGGTAATAAATCCCTCTCCGCTGAGTGCATACTCACTGTCACCAGTAGCAACGGTATTCTTTCGATCGGTCACATTGTTGAGTACCGTCATCTTCTGGCCTGCCATCCCGGCTTCGAGATGCTTGCTGTAGCGCTGCATCAGCGCCTCATCATGCCATGAGGTCACCAAATTGACCATAAGCTCTTCACGGCTTTCACTGAAACGGACAACAAGATTCCTCAAAAAACCGGAATGAGCCTTGACTGCATAAGGGGCAAGAGCATTGGCAAGAGCAAAGTCGCGGGTCAAGGCGAGCACCTGGTTCATCGCCTCTTTTGCAAGATAGCAGTAGTCTATATCGATCACCTTCTCAAAGTTGCCGGGGGTATGAAACCCGAGAGCAAACTCTTTCGGACGTGAAAGGTGCTCAAGCGAAAGCTCTTCGGGCAGGAGGTAGCGCATGCTTGAAAAAGAAAATTCCATCTTGTTCCGGTAATGAAACGGGGCAAGAGCTGCAAGCACCGGGCTGACCTGTGGAGCGACAAAATTACCAAGATGCTCCAGAGCGTCCTTTACTTTTTTCTGCTTGTACAGGAGTTGCGCTTCATAGCGGATATGCATCAGCTTGCAGCCGCCGCAAACGCCAAAATAAGCGCATAAAGGAGTTGTTCTGTCCGATGATGGTTCAAGAACCTCAACAGCTATGGCTTCGATATAGCGCTGGCGCACCTTTTTTATGCTGGCCGAAACCCGGTCGCCAACGGCAAGCATACCGCCGACCATGACCGCCATGCCATTGTCGAGCCGTCCGAAACACTGATCTTTCTCCGCCAGATCAGTGACGGTTAACTCGATGATATCACCTTTCCTGAAATTCTCTTCTGCCATAAAACAAGATTAATCGCCATTGATGAAAAAGGTTCTCCTCTTCCTTCGATAACTCAAGCTGTACCTTCTCGACGCATTATGCGGGGCTGCATGATATTCTTCAACACCCAGGAATACAAAAGATAGAGCAGCATCGCGCTGCAGACACCGATCACCATGCCTGCGATAACGTCACCGGGATAATGAACACCAACATAGACCCGCGACCAGGAGATAGCTAGAGCATATAGCATCATGATGATGGTAAAGATTTTTTCCACAAAAATCCCCCGATGAAAAAAAATCCAGATGACTGTCGCGACTGCGGCTGAATTTGCGGCATGGGATGAGGCAAACGAATAACTCCGTGGCTGGCTGACAAGCAGACGAACGTGGTCGAGAGCAAAGCAGGGCCGAATGCGCTGCACAAGAGGTTTGAGTATTCCTGATGCAACAATATCGGCCATACCGACCGCAAAAAGAGCAAGAAGAAGAACCAGAAACGCTGATTTTCCGCGTCGTACAACAATAAAAAGGGCGGCAAGTACAATGATATGCCCCGACAACCTGACCCTGGTCAGAAAAACCATAAGATCATCGGCTGCCGGGTGAACAAGGTGAAGGTTCAACAACTGGAAGAGCCACACATCTGCCTGCTCAATGAGCGCCATCCTGTTTACTTTTTAGCTCCCTTTTTTTTCTGTTTCCGGGATGGACCAGAGGCAGAGATTCCGAGATTTACTTTCGGCATATCGGCAGCAGTTGTGGTTTTGTTGATATAAAACTGCTGTGCCACACTGAAGATGTTAAACATCAGATAATAGAGGCCGAGACCAGCAGGCATATTATTAAAAAAGAGCAGCATCATGGCAGGGAACATATACATCATCACCTTCATCTGCTCATTGGACTGTGTCGTCGGGGTGATTTTCTGCTGCATAAACACAGTCACCGCCATGAGAATCGGGAAAACGGCAATATGGTTGCCATACATGGGAATGGTAAACCCAAAGTCCAGAATCGAATCAGGAACCGACAAATCCTTTGCCCAGAGAAAACTGTGCTGACGGAGCTGTATTGAAGAACGGAAAACATAGAACATGGCAAAGAGCAGCGGCATCTGAAGCACTACCGGCAGGCAGCCTCCGATCGGGTTAACACCAGCTTCCTTATAAATTCTGCCCAGCTCACTCTGCAGTTTTGCCGGATCGTCCTTATACTTCACCTGAAGCTCCTTGAGCACAGGCTGCAGGGCTGACATTTTTTTCATTGACTTCGTTGACGCCATTGAAAGAGGATAGGTCACCAGCTTGATCAGGAAAGCAAAAATGATAATAATAAGACCGTAATTACTCACGAAAGTATTCATCCAGTTGAATACCGGCAAGATGATATACTCAGCAAAGGGCCTTGTCAGCCAGTCCCATCCGAAATCCATGATTTTTTCAAGACCGGCCTTCTGTGCCTTGACGATATTGTAATCCAGCGGACCAAGATAGAGACTGAATTTATCATCAACGACTGTTCCTGATGAAGGAATACCCATTTTCAGGGCAACAAGGTAATTCTCGAAATCATTGCCCTTCTCTTTTTTTCCGTCAAGATAAATCCCGGAGGTGTGTCCCTGAGGAATCAGCGCGGCAACGAAATACTTGTCACGCACAGCAACCCATTTCGCTTCCCCTGACTGTTCTTCACGATACGCCTGATTCTCCTTGCTGGCATCGAGCTTTACCAGGCTTCCGCCAAGGTATGCACTGGCCAGGGCACTCTGCGCCTCATCCTGGCGATTTTTTTCCGAATAGGCCAACCCTCCATCCCACTGCAACTGGTATTCATTACCCGCAAGCTCACTGGAAAATCCTGTCAGTTTGACGTCATAATCTACGTTGTAGCTTTCTCCTCCAAAAAGATAGGTTATATCGATAGCTTGCAGGGGCGCAACATCAAGGTGATAGTGCACCGCATAACGCTCTTTGCCGGTGACGGTATGAAGAGTATCGACGGTCATACTGCGGAAATAGAGGTCGCGAGTGTCGATTTTCTTGCCTTCACGGGTCAGAAACAACAGTGAAAGTGCTCCATTTTTTTGATTGCTGACCAGATCAAACGCCTTGCGATTACCATCCAGATGCTTTTTCAGCACAAGTGACTTCAACGTTGCTCCTTTTGAGGAGAGCGTTGCACGAAAAAGATCGTTCTCTACTTTCAGCAACTGCTCTTTGCCTTCGGCGGAAGAGGCAAAAACGCCAAAATTCTCAGCGGCCGGTGCAGAAGAGAGAGGCCGGGTTGGCTGTGCCTGCTGTTCGACCTGCTCTGTTTTTACAGACGCTGCCGGCTGCAACGGTTTATTTGCCGGCGACATAAACTGAAGCCAGACCATCATGATCACAGCAATAATTGCAAGGCCGGTTATCGAATTTCTATCCATTACCACTCTCTTTAATTTTACCAGAAAACTTTTTTTTGTTGAAAGATACAGAAGGAACAGGGTCAAACCCGCCCTTTGAAAAAGGATTGCATCGAAGAATCCGCCACAGGGTCAGCCATGATGCATAAAAAAAATTGTGATGTTGAAACGCTTCAAGCGCATAGCTTGAACAGGTAGGCACATATTTGCAGGACGGGCCGAACAATGGCGACAGAAACGCCCGGTAAAATTTTATCAGTACTATCGGCACCTGATTGAAAAACTTCCAGCTACTCATGCTAGTTTCATACGACGTTGTCCGGTAGAGTTAACCGCCAGAGTTCAGGAAAGTATAATCTTTCCCATTAATACCCGGATTTCCTCCCTGAATGTTTCAAGGTCAGGTAAAGTCTTCTTTCGACCCATATAAAGAAAAACGATACAGAGCATTTCATCCGCACGGCCATCGCATGAATGATCTTCCTTACTCTGGATCAGTGATTTTTCAAGCCGGTAAGCTTCTCTCATCATTCTTTTTACCCTGTTGCGCCTGACAGCAGAAGGGACTGTTTTTTTACTCACCGCAAACAGTATGGCCGGAACGTTCTGAACAATATAACCTTCGGTCTTGAGAGAAGCGTACACTATCCTTAAAAAATTACCTTTCACACTCTGTCCACTGCTGAAGAGCAGTGCAATCAGTTGCTTTTTCCTCAATATCTCATGCTTTCGCAGAGAATGAAAGTGTACGTTATTCAAAACATGAAAAAGCAATTATTTATACAGATACCGGCGGATGCTCCGGTCACTTATTGCCCTGCCGTACCCATATCAGAACTGACGGTAAGCGAATGCCGCCCCTTTGCTCTTCTCGCAGAGAGAACTTTCCGGCCGTTCTTGGTCGACATTCTCTGTCTGAATCCATGCTTGTTCCTTCTTTTTCTATTCCGCGGCTGATAGGTTCTTTTCATCGCTTATAGCTCCACACTTTTTTAAATATGTTCAAAATTTCAGGGCGCGTAATTTAGCATAATGAACGATCATTAACAAATGCTTCCGATCCATGATCGCTTCTTCCACAAATACACAGGCTTTTTTGCCGGGGAAACCACAACTGACGGGATAAAAAATAACGTACCTGTGTTAAGTTGTGAACAATGTGGACAACTTGTGGATAAAAATATTTATCACACTGAATCCCCAGATACTCCGGTATCCTGAAAGAATCAACACATGTTGACTACTTTTACCCTTACCCATGTTAAAATATTATAAAATTGTATGATAAGATGTGGAAAACGTTCCCGTACACGATCAATCACTCGGGGTAACTTTTCATCAAGGAAATTGTTTTTTATCCACTGAAAAAACTAACTTGTGAACACTGAATGTTGATGGCGCTAACAATATCGGCCCTTACCTCTTTAATTTCAATTTTTTATGCTCGAAGTTACGTCAAAAACGTTTGCGGAATATCCCACAACGAAAGCGCCGAAAAGTAACCCAATGGAACAACAGGTATGGGAAGCCTGCCTTAATGTTATCCGGGAAAAAATTAATCCCCTGGCATTTAAAACCTGGTTTTTTCCAATTAAGCCCTTGAGCTTTTCGGGTAGTGAACTGACCATAGAGGTACCAAGCCAGTTTTTTTATGAATGGATAGAAGAAAATTATTCCTCCTTTTTAAAGGAAGCGCTTAAAGAAGTGATTGGCCCTGAAGCACGACTCATGTATTCAATCGTCATGGATAAATCACAGGGTCAACCAGTGACCATAGAATTGCCACACCAAAATTCGATGAACAGTGATTTTATCTCTGCAAGTCGAGCTTCAGAAACCCGATCTAAAAACACAGAGGAGTTTGACCGGAACCTTGCACGCTTTGAAACTCATTTGAACTCAAAATACACTTTTGATACGCTTATTAGGGGTGACTGCAACTCGCTGGCATTTGCCGCTTCGAAATCGGTCGCACAAAGCCCAGGTCAAAATGCCTTTAATCCTCTGGTTATATATGGAGGTGTAGGACTTGGTAAAACACATATGATGCAGGCCGTCGGCAACAGCGTTCGAGAAAACAGACTTTCTGAAAGAGTTCTTTATGTCTCGAGCGAAAAATTTGCTATCGACTTTGTCAATGCTATCCAGAATGGTAAAATCCAGGAATTTTCCTCCTTTTACCGCTCTATTGATGTGCTTATTATAGACGATATTCAGTTCTTTTCGGGTAAGGAAAAAACACAGGAAGAGATTTTTCATATCTTTAACACGTTACATCAGTCAAACAAGCAAATTATCCTCTCTGCAGATCGGCCCATAAAGGATATCAAAGGCATTGAAGATCGATTGATATCGCGCTTCAACTGGGGTCTGTCGGCGGATATACAACCTCCGGATTATGAAACGCGAAAGGCGATCATTCTCAGCAAACTCCACCAGAGCGGAGTCAATCTTGATGATGCCGTCATTGAATTTATTGCCACTAATGTCACTGAAAATGTTAGAGAACTTGAGGGGTGTATTGTTAAATTACTGGCTGCCCAGTCGCTTGATAACAGGGAAATCGATCTTCAGTTCACTAAATCAACCCTGAAAGATATTATCAGGCATACGACCAAACGTCTGACTCTCGACACTATAGAAAAAGCGGTCTGTACCTATTTTTCCATTACCCCTAATGACCTGAAAGGAAAATCAAAAAAGAAGGAAATAGCCTTTGGCCGACAGATAGCGATGTATCTCTCAAAATTATTGACCGATTCTTCATTGAAAACAATTGGTCTTCATTTCGGCGGCAGAGATCATTCAACAGTCATCCATGCTGTTACAACGATCACGAAAAGGGTCGATTCAATAGCAGAGGAGAGAAAAAAAATTGAGGAGATCAGAAAAAGGATTGAGATTCTTTCAATGTAAAGGCAAAATGTGTACAAGTTGTTGAAGAGATGTGTGATGAGTCTTGATAACCCATACATTATCAACACTGAACCATATAAGAAAAAACCATCAACAAACCCTGAACATCAGAAGATCGTTTCCAAACACAGGTTATCAACAATTTTTCACACAAGGAAACGTTTTATAAGTTATTTATATATAGACTTTTAGGAAAAGAACAGCGATAATTATCCAGATATCAACACGACCAACAACAACAACAAATTTTATAAATACTTAAAAAGCTAAAGCTGTAGCAGATGAAATTAATTTCCTCAATACGTCAATTGCAGGACCCCGTCAGTAAGGTTGCTCAGGCGATACCTGCTAAAACAATGGATGTGCGTTTTGAAAATGTTCATTTATCCATCGAACATGGAGCCCTTACGCTTTTTGCTACCGACGGTGAACTTTCAATAACAGCAAAAACTGATGTAGAGACATCTGATACTGGAAATATCGGTATCAATGCACGAACTCTTCAGGATTTTCTTCGCAGCATGTACGATACTGCTGTGACCTTTACGATTGAGCGTCAGGAAATCAGCGATCATGGTATGGTGCACATCACCACAGACAAGGGTAAGTATAAAATCGCATGCCTGTTTGAAAGCAAGCATGAAAAATATGAAAAGAGCTACGATATTTCGATTGAGCTGGAAACAGCCGAGTTTCTTGATGTTATTCAGAAAACAATATTCGCCTGCAGTGTTGATGGCATGAGACCTGCTATGATGGGCGTACTCTTTGAGCTTGAAGGAAGTACCATTACTGCTGTTTCAACAGATGGACACCGACTCGTACGATGCAGAAAAAATTCATCAGTGGATGTTCAGGAAAAACAGAAAATCGTTGTGCCAGCAAGAGTGCTTTCCATTCTGCAAAAACTGGCTCAACACGAATCCATTACGATGTGCATTGATGCAGATCGACGCTTTGTTCGTTTTATTATTGGTAATATTATTCTGGATGCATCTTTGATTGTAGAGCCCTATCCTAATTATGATGCTGTTATTCCTGTAGAGCACGATAAACATGTCATTATCAATCGTGCATTGGTTTACGATTCCGTAAGGCGTGTCGGTCGTTTTTCGAGTATTGGTGATATTAAGATGGTGATTGAAGATCAAATCTTGAAGGTGATGGCCGAAAATACCAATGATGGTGAAGCTGCCCAGGAAGACCTACCATGTATCTATTCTGGAGACCCGATTATTATTGGTTTTAATTCAAAGTTTATTGAGGCTGCTCTTGCACATTTAGATGACAATGAGATTCGTATTGAACTTAAAAGTCCCACAACCGCTGTTATTTTTAAGCCACACAAGGAAGAAGAGGATGATAAACTCATGATTCTCGTTATGCCGGTTCGAATTAATAGTTGAAGAGTCTGGAAAATTATTGAGACTTCATAGTCTACATTATAAAAATTTCCGGAACCACCGGTGTTTAACCTTCCATCCAAGTGATGGTGTTACTGTTATTTATGGAAAAAATGGTTCAGGAAAAACATCTCTGCTTGAAGGTGTTCACTATTGCGCTCTAACCAAAGGATTGGTTGGTGCTACGGATAGTGATTGTCTTTCATTTTCAGCAGAATGTTTTTGGCTGGAGGGGAGCTTTCTAAGTGATCTGGAAGCTCCTACAATGGTAAAAATCAGTTATACCAGAGAAAAAGAGAAGCAGATCATTGTGAATAACAGTGAAATAAAACCTTTTTCACGTCATATTGGACGTATTCCCTGTATTACTTTCTCACCGGCCGAAATGGTGATTGTCAATGGATCTCCTGCTGAACGAAGACGTTTTATTGATAATGCGATCAGTCAGATAAACAGAAAATACCTTGACGATCTGTTGGCTTATCGACGTGTTCTTATGCAGAGAAATGCAATGCTTGCACAGTTATCCGAAAAGAAAAGTGCACGAAAAGATATGTTGTCTCCCTGGACAGAACAAATTTCAAAACTGGCGGCTTCAATTGTTTATGAAAGAGTGCAGTTTATAGCTGTTTTTGTACAGAGGTTCATTGAACTTTACGGGCAGTTTTCCGCTAATGAGTATCCTGGTATTACATATCGATGCACATTGGGGAACAACAGCACCGAGTGTTCCTCTGATTTTCTGTATTCCTTGTTTCTTGAAAAGTATGAGAAGACAGAGAAGTTGGAAATATTACGGGCACAGACCTTAACAGGTCCACATCGCGATGATTTGCTCTTTCTGCTTAATGATAGGGAGATAAAAAAATATGCATCACAGGGTCAATTGCGATCATTTCTTATCAGTCTAAAGCTTACACAGCATAAATATTTTTTCGAACTTCTTGGAGAAAAGCCTATTTGCCTTCTTGATGATATTTTCAGTGAACTTGATGCCACAAGGATAGCTGATATTATCACTATTCTGGAAAAATTCGGGCAAACGATCATTACTTCTACTGAAAAAAAGATTCAGAGTAATATCACGGCGATAGATATTGAAATATTGAGAAAAACAGGGCGGGGGTGAGCATGGCAAGAATAAAAAGTCCAACAAAAATATCGGCGCTTGTTGGTGACCTGTATCAAATCCTTGGGCTTGAAGATGCCTATCAGCAATTTAAAACACTACAGGTATGGAATACTGTCGTTGGAGAGGCTATTGCAGAGGCAACTGTTCTTGAGCGATTTTCTGGCGGGCAGTTGTTTATCAGGGTAAAGAACCCTTCATGGAGAATGGAGCTTAATTTCCGTAAAAAAGAGATCCTTGTAAAGCTTAATACGGCTCTCGACAATGTATTGGTGCGGGAGATTATTTTCAGATAAAAGAGCTGTACATTGCTTTTTTTACAGCTCTTTTATCTGAAATATCAACTAAAGATTGCAACTGAGTTGGTACATCTCAATCATTTTTTCTGCATAGGCTTTACCGAAAGTTATGCACTTTTCAAATTCCGGCTCATGTGGTTTAAATTTCACCATCATATTCTGATCAAATACTTTAAGTTTGAGAAGTGTGAAATTAGCCTCTATCATACGTACAGCCTCTCCGCTCCATCCATAAGACCCGAATGCAGCCGCAAGCTTTCCTTTATCCCGTATCGGGTTGATGGTTGCGAACATCTGATAAATCTGTGGCAGTATATTCTGGTTTATCGTCGGTGATCCTACGATGACTCCTGTACAGTGTGCGATTTTCTCTTCAAGATCAGAAGTACTCAGGCTTTCTATATCACACACATCAATCTGGAAGTCACAGGATTGACGCAACCCCTCCGCAATCTTTTCAGCCATTAACGTTGTGTTCTCATAAGCGGACACATAGGCAATAAGAATGTGTTTTTCATTAGGAAGGGCTATGGCCGTCGAGGCATACTTGAATGAAAGATCAACATACTTTTTCCAGTGTGACCGCAGTATTGGGCCATGGCCAGGGCATACAGCCCTTATGTCAAGTGATCTGATTTTTTCAATAGCCTGCAGCATGTATTTGCTGAATGGCTTGAGAATAGTATCGAAGTAATAGGTAAATGAGTCATCAAAATCCCCGACGACATCATCATACATGCCTTCATTGCAGAAATGAGCGCCAAATGAGTCACAGGTGAAAAGAAGACGATCTTCTTCAAGCCACGTGTATATGGTATCAGGCCAGTGAAGATTCGGCGCATTAATGAAATGAAGCGTTTTATTGCCAAGATGTAGTGTATCACCTGTTTTGACTACAAGTGATTTAAAGTCATGACCGGTCTGGTCGCGGAGAAATTTGATGGCATTTCCACTGCCGACTACTATTGCGTTTGGCGCGACAGAAAGCAGGTTTTTCACATTGCCGGAATGGTCAGGCTCTGTGTGGTCAACAATAATATAATCTATCTCAGATGGATCAGTAACCTGTTTGATCTTATCAAGATAAGCTGGCCAGAACTTTTCTTTTGTTGTTTCTATAATCGTCTTTTTATCTGCATTGATGAAATAGGAATTATATGTCGTTCCATATTTCGTTTCCATCACAATATCGAAAGTAATGAGACCTGGGTCAAGAACTCCAATCCAGCTTACGTCATCAGTAATCGAAAGCACTTTATTATCTATCATGATTATTTTTGTGGATATATTTATAACATAAAGATTTACAATAGAATATACGCAGATATAGCCTAAAGAGTTTCATACATAGTCAAAGGAGTTCTTCGTTCATAGAAGTGGTTTCGGTATGTCGGATCTCTTTTTGAAGTTCAATGCCTTCTGAAGAAAAAGAGAAAAGAGTATCGGTTGAAAATATCATACTATAATCTTGTGGTTTAAAGAAAGGAAGGAATTTCTGGCAATGTTCGTCAAGGCGCTTCAGATAGAAATGAGTGTTCTCATCAGGTTTTTCTTTATTCCATTCTGAAGCAAGCCTGCCTTTATCCCACGAAGCATTTCCCGCACCGGCTCCTGAAACATAAAAGGTTATCCGGTCTCCTTTTGTAACCTCCATGCCTGCTTTTATGGCAATTTCGTACGTGATCGATTTAGATCTTTTTCCTGATTTCACATCATCAAGATACTCTTCTATAGAATTTTTCAGGGTTTCGGTTCTTGAAAAATCAGTTACATCAAGTTCATGCTGTTGAATCTTTTCTTTGTATTCGCTGAAAAGAGTATGCAATCCATTAATATCCTCTGACAACAGCATTTCAAATCCTCTCCGGACAAAATCCCTGCCGAATTTCTCTCCGCTTCTGCTAGTCAGTGAAGAGCCTTTCAGGGTCATGACATTATCATAGTCAAGAAGGGCATAATTTTTTTTCATGTAAGAGATCATTTTTTTGAATCTCCCGTCAAATCCAATATTGATTCCTTGGGGCATGAGTGCGGACACTTCAGTGACCAGCTTTTTTTCATCAGATTCAGTCGTTATCTCTGATGGTGGTATAAACAGAATTCCGTCAGTGTCGACCTCAATGACCTTGCATCCTCTGGCTTCAAATTCATAAATCATTTTTTTTGCAAGGCTTTGTCCTGTTGATGTTACTTTGTCAGCCTCAAAGAAATCATTGAAAATGCCACTACTGAATCCAAGGTACCCGTACATGGCATTGATAAGAATTTTAAATGAGCTTTGCATAGCATCAAAATTGGATGCCAGCGATGTATGACCAAGGCTCTTTTCTTCGCGTGACTTGTCTTTTGCTTTGAAACGCAGTTCTTTTAAATCGTTCAGCACACCTGGAAACACTCGTAACTCATCGCTTTTCGGGCATATATTGTAAGACAGCATGATCGAAGGATAGAGTGATTCTACATCCGCATAGACAATCGGTCCAAGAATACCTTTAAGGAATACTTCTGTATATCCTCCTGAGTGCTGCTGACCTGAAGAGGGTTTTGGAATAGACTGTTTGCAACGAAGATATTCTCTTACGAGAAGAACTTCTATTTTAGCTGCCTGGCCAATACGTGATGTCATCGCGTATGTGTAGGGTAACATTTGTGCCAGATAGAAATTACTACCCGACAGCAGAGATGAAAGCGCTCTTGTTTCACGGACGTCATCAAGGGCGTATGCAAGCAACTTTTCATGGTTATTTTTCCATAATGAAGAAATATCTTTGTAATCAACATAGGTTCGATCGGGGCTTGCAAAACCGAAATGTTTTGCCACTGCTTTAAGCCCGTAACTCTGCATTGAGCGTTTAGAGATATCATAACTCTGCACAAGGAACAGTGTGTCAATCACATGTCTTCCGGGTATATCAAAGAATGGGTAATCAATACTTCTTTCAGCAAAACGGATGCTTGCCGGGTATGTTTTAGGAAGAGTTCCATTACGTCCTATTGAAAATGGAATTCCATGTCGTTCACACCTTCGCTGAAGATAGGGAAGGTCAAAGCTGAATATGTTGTGACCTTCAATGACATCGGGATCCATTTTTATAATCATGGCGACAAGCTCTTCAAGCAACTCTTTTTCAGAGCTATTTTTAGAGTGAAGCACTGTTTCCCATCCCCTGCTATCGCTTAAAGTGATGATTATCACTTCGTCATCATTTCCGCCAAATATTCCTGATCTCTTTTTTTCCGGATCATAATCAGTCTCTATATCAAGCTGTATCCTGTAGAGATCGTCGAATATCATTCCCTTGAAGAGAGTCTTGCCGCTTTGAAGCAGATACTGCGTGACGGCATCTCCTTTGTTATAGACAAGGGTGTTGCTCTCGTAAGGGAAATTCCTGTTTTGCGTTTCAGTTGTGTCGTTATATCGTTTTTTATTGATAAAGTCGATTGCACCTCTGTGATTCCGCCAGCTTCGGCAAATGACAAGACACTGGTAATAATTTGAACCTCCAAGTTTGACCAGCCAGAACTTCTCTTTGTCTTCAGGGATAAAATTATCGAGCAGGGAGCTGTCAGAAAGAAAAAAAAACGGATAAAACGGTTCATCTCGATAGCTAACCTTGCCATTTTCTCTGTTAAATACTCTTATCCGGGTGTCGGAAAGCTGGTATGCGCCAACAATGCACTGTTCTTTATCCTTTCCGAATAACAGGTCGTTGGTGATGATATCACTGATAATGCTCTCCATGTCTGCTCTTTGAATTGTTTGCTTTATTTTAACGCGGCAATATACGTTTCACGTGAAACAATAAATAGCTCAACGTCCAAGATGTATCATGAGTACAGATATATCCGAGGGGGAGACACCTAAAATTCTTGAGGCCTGACCGATTGTTTCTGGTTGATGTTTTTTCAATTTTTCTCTTCCTTCATTAGAAAGGCCAGAAACACCATCATACTTGAAGATGAGTGGAATTTGATGTGATTCAAGCCTTATAATTCTTTCGCTCATTAATAAGTCACGCTTAAGATAGCCTTCGTATTTCAGGTCAATCTCAACTTGTTCATAGAGGAAGGGATTACTCGTTATGCTTTTCATGGAATTATTTAATAACGGACATGCATCCATGAGCATTGCGATATGAATTCCAGGTCTTTTCAGGAGAGACAACGCAGATTGTGAATTCGTAACTATTGGATATCCAAGCGAAGAAAGTGTAGAGTTTATTTCAGGTGCAAGAATCTTTGTCTGTTCTAAAAGTTCTTTAAGGGCTTCTATACTTTTAATATTATTGTTGCATGCAGAAAATGTTTCGTCATCAATCAGTCCAGCATCTGCGCCGAAGTGTCGCAGACGGATATCAGCATTGTCATGGCGGAGCATAAGCCGATGTTCAGCCGACGAGGTAAACATACGATAGGGCTCATTTGTCTCCTTTGTGATAAGATCGTCAATGAGCACTCCGATATAGGCATCAGAGCGTTTCAGGTGAAGAGGAGGGCGACAGAACGTTTTGAGAGCTGCATTAATACCCGCAATTAACCCTTGTGCGGCAGCTTCTTCGTATCCTGAAGTCCCGTTAATCTGTCCAGCAAAGTAGAGATTTGTAATTAATTTTGTTTCAAGTGTTCTTTTTACTTGATGGGGGAAAAAGTAGTCGTACTCAATTGCATACCCGGGACGAATCATTTTGGCATGTTCAAGTCCACTTATAGAGCGCAACCCTTCCAACTGAATCTCTTCAGGCAGTGATGTTGAAAAGCCGTTTACATACATTTCATTGGTATCAAATCCTTCGGGCTCAAGAAATATATGGTGACTTGGCTTGTCCGGGAAACGGCAGATTTTATCTTCAATCGAGGGGCAGTACCTTGGCCCTACACCCTGTACCTTTCCAGTAAACAACGGGGACCTGTCAAATCCCGTTTTCAATATTTCATGCGTTAATTCGTTTGTTTTTGTTACAAAACAGCTTATTTGCTGTCGGTTTAGGGGCGCAATCGTACTGAAAGAAAAGGTAACAGGTTCCACATCTCCGTGTTGTTCTTCAACCATCGAGTAGTCTACACTTCGGGCATCAATGCGGGGCGGCGTGCCTGTCTTTAGTCTTCCGGATGAAAAGCCAAGGCTGATGAGGCGTTCTGTAAGCCCGTAAACAGGAGGTTCAGCAACAGTTCTACCTCCCGCATAATGATTCATGCCGACATGAATAAGTCCGTTCAGAAATGTTCCGCAGGTGAGAATTGCCGCTCTTGCCTTGATAATTCTTCCTGATGACAGTACTACAGCTTTGAACGTGTCTGAAGAACATTCAATAGAGGTTACGGTATCCTGAAGAAGATCAATATTCTTTTCTGCCTCTATTACTTTACGCATATACAGTGAATACAACGTTCGATCAGCCTGCGCTCTCGGAGAGTGCATTGCTGGCCCCTTGCTTCTGTTGAGCATCCGGAATTGTATTCCTGCGGCATCTATTGCTTTTGCCATCTCCCCGCCAAGCGCATCAATCTCCCGGGTGATCTGCCCCTTTGCTACGCCCCCTATCGCCGGGTTGCACGACATTCGAGCTATTGCTGTAAGATCTGACGAAATGAGGAGGCAGGAAGAACCCATTCTTGCGGCAGCAAGCACCGCTTCGCATCCAGCATGACCTGCTCCCGTAACTATGATATCATACATGTGAGACAAATTGTTTCACGTGAAACATTTTTTGATTAACAGACCAAATAAAAATAATAGCACTTTCCTGTCTGATTCCCCTCCGAAATTATATATTCAGTCAGTAAACGTATTATATGCGTATTTTAGTTGATATAAGTTACCACAGGTCATATAAAGCAATAACGTCATGGTTCCGGTTTTCGGGGAGATGTTGACTCGACAATGAAGGGAATATATATGGCTAAAAATTTAAGGACATCTATGAAAATTTGATAAAGAGATTGTGTAAGCAAGAGTGTTTAGCGAGCCTCGATAGTGAACCCTGTATTGTTAGTTAATCACTACCCCATTTTATATATTGGCTGAATTATTTTTTCCGAGCGTAACGTGATGCCATCAATGAAAAATAAACGTTTAAACCTTCTTCTTATTGCACTAGTCACGTTTGTGGCGGCCTGGTCATTATGGCCTACCTGGCGGGATTACTCCCTATCGAAACAGCTCAATAGTTTTGGGTCTGCTCAGGACAGCTTGAAATATGCGCTGAATCATCGTGAGGATATTGAAGATGCCCGTAAAAAAAGTCTGAAACTTGGCCTTGATTTAAAAGGGGGTATGCATCTGGTTATGGAAGTTGACCAGGTGGATCTGTTTGAACAGAAAGCATGGAACAAAGATGCAAAGTTTACCGCCATCATGCAGGTCGTCAGGGCAAAGGCCAGCCAAAGTGATGCGCGTGTTATTGATCTACTGGTTGCTGAGTTCAAAAATGAAAATATTCGTCTGAGCCGCTATTTTTATGATATCCGCAACAGCGATCAGGAAATTGTAGGAAAGCTGGAAAAAGAATCCGATGAGGCATTAAGTCGCGCCAAAGAGATTATCCGCAATCGTATTGACCAGTATGGTGTCGCTGAACCGGTCATTACCACACAGGGCAGCAGAAAAATTATTATTGAGCTTCCCGGTGTTTCGGACGAAAACAGAGTGAGAAATCTGCTGAAAGGTACCGCCAAGCTTGAATTCAGGCTTTTGCGGGAGCCGGAAATTATGGTTCGGACGCTTGACCGGATCAACACGTATCTTGTCGACAACGGTGTCGCTGAACATGGGGCGCCAGTTCCCGATTCGTCAGCAGCCGCTCATGTTCCTCTTCCGCAGTCGGGGAGCATGCCAGCGCAGCCAGCCAGCAAGTCGGCCTCTACTAAACCGCTTTATGATGTGATCGGCGTTTTTCAAAACGGAACGGCTTATACGTCTGAGCACACGAAGGATTTTGTTTCCTCGTTGTTGCATCGCAGTGACATACAGGCTCTCTTGCCGCCGGATACAGAGCTGCTTCTTGCTGCTAAACCGGATGTAGGGAAAAACGGGGAAAAGCTCTATTCCATCTACCTTGTTAAAAAGGCGCCAGAGTTGACTGGCGGCGTTATTACAGAGGCAAAGGCAACGTTTGGGTCACAGGGTGTTCAGCCCGAGGTGTTGATGTCGATGAACTCCGAAGGAACTTCGAAATGGGCTCGCATTACCGGAGCCAATATCGGCAAACGTATTGCAATTGTGCTTGACGGCGCGGTTTACAGCGCTCCTGTCGTTCAGTCCAAGATTCCCAATGGTAATTCGGTGATCAATGGAATTGAAAGTCTTGAGGAGGCAAAGGATCTTGAAATTGTGCTTAAAGCTGGCGCACTTCCTGCTCCAGTCAGGATTACTGAAGAACGAAGCGTCGGGCCGTCACTTGGCGCTGATTACATCCGGGCCGGGATGCAGTCTCTTGCATGGGCTTTCTGTGCGGTGTCGATCTTTATGCTTGTATACTACAAGAAAGCGGGTATCGCGGCAGATATAGCACTGGTGCTTAACATTCTTATTGTGCTTTCAGTACTGGCAGGGTTCAACGCCTCTCTTTCTTTGCCTGGCATTGCCGGAATTGTGCTGACCATTGGCATGGCAGTTGATGCCAACGTCTTGATCTATGAGAGGATACGAGAAGAGCTTGCTGAAGGAAAGAGTGTGATCTCAGCCGTCACGCAGGGTTATGACCGGGCGTTTTCCTCGATTCTTGATTCACATGTGACGACCCTTTCGGCGGCTTTTCTGCTCTATACTTACGGTATAGGCCCGATTCAGGGGTTTGCTGTCACACTGATGATTGGTACCTCGGCAAGCTTGTTTACAGCAATCGTGGTGACCAGAGAGATTTTCCATCTGCTGCTCGCCAAAAACCTTATGTCAGACAAAAGTTTCGGTTAATATTTCAAGACGTTTCAACTCATGAGGATCTTTCAGAAGACCAACTTTAACTTTATCCGGTATCGTAAAATTGCGTACGGTTTTTCTATCATTCTGCTGCTTGCAGGCATGGTTTCGCTCGTCGTTAAAGGGCTTAACTACGGGATTGATTTCAGGGGTGGTTCCGAGGTGGTGATACGATTCGACAAAAACGTTGATGTCGGTCAGATTCGTTCTGTTCTTGACGCGGCAGGTGTTTCAGGAACCCTGAAGCAGTACGGCATGGATCGCTCTTTTCTCTTCAGCACCGTTTTTCAGGGAGATACCGGTCAACTGAAATCTCTCGTCTCCAACGCCCTTAATGACCGCATTAAGGGTAATCATCACGAAATTGTCCGCATTGATGCCGTTGGCCCGAGTATTGCTTCTGACTTGAAATGGTCTGCAGTCAAGGCCCTCTTTGCATCCCTTCTTGCAATCCTTCTTTATGTCGGCTTCCGCTTTGAAATCAAATTTGCTACAGCAGGCGTGATAGCAATTTTTCATGATATTCTGACGGTGCTGGGGCTCTTCAGTATTCTTGGAGGTATCTTTACCTTCATGCCGCTTGAAATGGATCAGAGTATCATAGCAGCTTTTCTCACCATAGCAGGTTATTCCATTACCGATACCGTGGTTGTCTACGATCGTATCCGGGAGAGAATACGTGGACAGAAACCGTCTGAATATGAACGGATTTTCAATGAAAGCATGAACCAGACACTCAGCCGCACGATTATAACATCAGGGACAGTGCTTCTGTCGGTTTTTGTGCTCTTTATCTTTGCCGGGCCTGCCATCAGGGGTTTTGCTTTTGCTGTTTTTACCGGAATTATGATAGGCACCTATTCATCCATCTTTGTTGCGGCCCCTCTGGTGTATGATTGGCTCAGGCTTACAAAAAGTGCTGTTCGTCTGAGAGGAAGCAAGATTTCCTGAAAGCCTTTCGTCACTTGAGATGTTGAACGTTATGCAGTCTGTACCTTCGCGCCCTTTGTGGCCAGAGAACTTAATAAATATTCACCAGTCAGGAGTCGGTGCATGAAAAAAGTATTGAGGAACACTCTTTTGCTGCTTATTGCAGGATTAACATATATGCAGGCATCAGCTCTTGCAGAAGTCGCTGACCGGGTAGTTGCCGTTGTTGGAAATGAGGCCATTTTTAAATCGGACATCGATAATCGTGCACTCATGGCACGCCTGCAGTATCCCGAACTGGTGCAAGATAAAGGGTTGTCCCGTTCAATACTTGAAGGGGTGATTGACCAGAAAATCATTCTTGCAAAAGCAAAAATCGATAGTGTCGCTATTGATCTCAATGCGCTTGATTCCATGGTGAATGACCGGTTCAAGCAGATCAGCTCAAGTTTTACCTCAAAAGCAGAAATGGAGGGCCGATTCGGCAAGTCCTCTGCCGGTATTCGCGAGAGTATTCGTGAGGAGCTGCGCAATCAGCAGTTGATCGATACACTTCGGAAGAAAAAATCTGCAGGAATAACCGTCACTTATGATGAGGCGATGGCATTCTATAATACCAACCGCGGACAGCTTCCGGAGCTTCCAGAAGAGGTCTCCGTATCGCAAATCATCAAATATCCTGGAGTCCCTGCG
This sequence comes from uncultured Chlorobiaceae bacterium, assembly GCA_903887845.1. Classification (GTDB taxonomy): domain Bacteria; phylum Bacteroidota; class Chlorobiia; order Chlorobiales; family Chlorobiaceae; genus Chlorobium. Next base: position 1,227 of record CAISRC010000130.1, on the reverse strand, counting down.
GAAAGCAGAGCTCAATCACTTTCCACGATACAGGAGATTCGTAAAGAGCTTCTTGCAGGAGCTGATTTTGCTACTCTGGCAATGCAGTATTCTCAGGATCCAGGTTCTGCAAAATTAGGGGGAGATCTCGGCTTTGTCAGAAAAGGTCAGCTTATCCAGAGCTTTGAGACTGCTGCTTATGCACTTAAGGAAGGGGGTATATCTGACATTGTTGAAACCCGATATGGATTTCATCTCATTCAGTTGCTTAGCAAGGAGGACAATGCTGTCCATGTCAGGCATATCCTTATAGGGCTTGACCGTTCGAAAGGAGATTTTACTGAGGCGATTCAGCAGCTCAATGCACTACATGCCGATCTGTTGAGCGGGAAGGGGAATTTTTCGGAGATGGCTAAAACATATTCGGATGATGCCGCATCTGCTCCGATTGGCGGGACGATTCTCATGTCAGGATCGTCACGGCAGACGTTTCCGCCATCCAAATTATTCCCTCAATTGCAGCAGATAATAGCTTCCCTGAAAAAGATTGGAGATATCAGTGAACCACAGCAAATCAATCCTCCACAAAGAGAATCGTTTTACGGAATATTCCGATTGAACGAGCGGATAGCGGCGCACCCGCTTGATCCCGAAAAGGACTATTCAGCTCTTGAGGAGATGGCGCTTGACTACAAAAGCCGCCAGCTCTTCAATCAATGGGTGCAGCAGCTCCACAAGGAAGTTTATGTTCGCATCTCAGACATCTAAGCGGCGGACGTAGCGTGCATTTTTCTCGATAAAGTCTCTCCGTGGCTCAACCTTGTCGCCCATCAGTGTGGAGAATACCTGATCAGCTTCCATGGCATTTTCCACATTGACCAGCAAAAGTGAGCGGTGAGCAGGATCCATTGTGGTGCTCCAGAGCTGTTCAGGATTCATCTCTCCAAGACCTTTGTAGCGCTGGATGTGGATGTTCGCCTTCCCCTTCTGCATCTTTTTCATACCATCAGAAATACTGTTGCGCTCATCGTCATCCCAGGCATACTGCTGATCCTTGCCTGACTTGACAAGGTACAGGGGCGGCTGGGCGATAAAGACCCTGCCAGCCTCAATCAGCGCACGCATGTGGCGGAAGAAAAAGGTCAGCAGCAGCGTTCTGATATGTGCGCCGTCAACATCAGCATCAGTCATGATGATAATTTTGCCATAGCGCAGTTTTTCAACGGAAAATTCATCCTCACCAAAGCT
>CAISRC010000129.1 GCA_903887845.1 uncultured Chlorobiaceae bacterium | reverse complement strand
TCACCCAGTATCGTTGTAACTTGCTTCATGGTCTGGAACTCCTTGTTTATATGGCTGATATCAATTGTTTTGTCACTTTTAATATCGCCGTTTCTCAGGTGTTTTCAGACCTTTTTTATTTTTTACCGGACACTACTGATAAAGGGTTCCATATCAAGCACCTCACGAACTTTGCAGGCAAGATCAAGACGGGAAAACGGTTTTCCAAGAAAAGGAATATGTTCATTCTGATCACCATGGTGATCAAAAATATCCGCATTATATCTTGATATAAACAGGATTTTTAGTTCAGGCCGACTCTTTATAATGGCCTTGGAGAGATGCCATCTGCTTGTTGCCGACTTGATCATGTCGGTAACAAGCAGGTGGATATTATCGGAATAATCGGCAGAGAGCGACAATGCCTCTGCCAGGGTGTTCGCTGTCAACACATGGTATCCAAAACTTTTCAGAAATTCTTCAGTGATTTCACTTACAGAATCATTATCCTCCACGAGCAGGATTGTTTCATCACCCTCAGGAACCTCGGTCGGCTCTTTTTCCGCTGAACTGCCAAGGACATCGCTGCTCCTTGGCAAATAAATTTCAAATGTGGTACCCTCTCCATCCCGGCTGGAAACATCAACAAAACCGTTATTCTGTTTGACAATGCCATAAAGCGTTGCAAGACCTAAACCGCTGTTCTCCGTTATTGTTTTTGTGGTAAAGAACGGTTCAAAGAGAGAGAGCATCGTCTCCTTGTCAATACCTCGACCATTATCACGGACGACCAATTGAACATACTCGCCAGGGAGCGCTCCAGGATGATTTTGACTATAGGTGTCATCAAGGACAACATTACCGGTTTCGATAGTGAACGTTCCTGCTCCCTGAATAGCATCACGAGAGTTGAGCGCAAGGTTGACCATGATCTGGTCAACTTGGGAAGGGTCTATCATCACCGGCCAGAGATTATTCCCTGGTGTAAAGGTAAGATTAATATCTTCGCCAATCAGACGTCTGAGCATATTCAGCATTTCGTCAACCGCAACATTGCAATCAAGCACAACGGGCACAATGACTTGCTTTCGGGCAAACACAAGCAATTGATGTGGAAGCCCTGCAGATTTCAGGACAAACAGCCGAAGACCAATAAGTCTTTCTCTAACGTTACGACTCACTCCTTTCCCGGCAATCAAATTGTCAATTTTACCCATCATGACTTGAAGCATATTGTTGAATTCGTGAGCAAGCCCTCCGGCAAGCCTGCTGATTGACTCCAACTTTCGCAACTGCACCAGACTGGACTGCAACTCAGCATTCTCTTTTTCTATAAGCTTTTGCATGCTGATATCCGTTACCACCGCACGGCACTCCTGACCATCATCGCTGACAACAGCATCAATGCGAACTGTACGATGATGCAATACACCTTTCTTCGGCAATAAAGAGTGGAAATCATCCGAAACATGAGAACGATCATCACTCTGGAGCATAACTTCACAGGAAACAGTACCTTTTTTGCTGAAGACCCTCTCCAGAAACGTCTTGAAATCAGGAAGATCTTCCGTTGCAACAAACTTATTGAACCGATCGCCCACCAGCAGGGAACGTTCAACTCCAAGCAGTATTGTCCCTGTCAGATTGACCTGAAGTATCGTTCCGTCACGTGCAAGCATCAGATAACCAAGCGGTGCAAAGTCGTAAAGCTCAGTGAATCGTGCCAGCTCCAGCTCCAACTTCTCCCTCAACTGAAGCAGCTCCGTCTGCTGCATTTCAAGCTCAATCTGATGCACCGCCAATTCATGGTTAATCTTTTGCATTTCAATATGCGAAGCGGAGAGACTCGGCATATTCGGCTCTTGCGTCCTGAGATGCTCTTCCGCTTGCAGGCGCAATTCCATTAAATCTTTTGCCGAAGCTCTGTCCTTTTCCATGAAAATGGTGGATTAATATTGAAGATCTGCGGGACACGAAGCTAAAAAGAGATCCGGTGTCTTCATTTGAACACTGGATCTCTGTAATAAAAGGAGAACGATTAATGGAAAAAATAGCGAATGCCGACCGCTGCGTTCAAATTAAAAGCCACATCCGGGGTAACATCAAGCACAGGAGCTATTTCAGCAAATAAATCAACCGGTACATCAGAGAAATTATAGGTGACACCGAAAGGGATGCGAATGCCCACACGCGTATCGTTATCATCATCGCTGATTCTTGCGCCAACACCATAATAGGAGAGTAAAGAACTGCTATTCTTTGTTGACATCCCACTGTGCATCAGGTAGTCAGCATGAAACTGCAACGGATTATTATCTGAATGCGAAAACGCCACAGCAGCATCAATCGCCGTGGTATTATCCAGCCAATATTTCATGCTCAAACCGCTGGGTTCACCAACAATAATACCAAGCCCAACCCCCTCTCTTGCTTGCGCATCAGGTATGGCGCACAAGCATAACACGGCTAAACCACTGACAATAGTTTTGAGTTTTGAAAAACTTCTTTCATTGTTCATAGTAATACTCCTGTGTTTATTCCTGGAAGTTAAATCAGCTTATCAAACGATACAGCGTAAGTAGAACAAAAAAATCTTTTTACTGCAATAAAATCATTTTTCTTAAATTACTTAACCGCAAATTAACTTTAAAAAACAAAGCAACAAAATATTAATTCCACTTTTCAAGTTATTCTCACGATCAAATTTCACCACTACATATTATTTTTATAAAAAATAATCATGAAATAGACAATTTCATGATAAAAGAAAGCTTCCATTCACCTATAGACGTTTTGTTTCATTTTGATGTTCGCCAACACAGGGAAAATATTGCCAAGAGGACATGAAACCGTTATTGAAAAATCTGCTTATTCCAGCGACGCTGTTTCTTGGAGCTTGCTGCAGTGAAAAAAATATCGTCGTTGCTCAAGTCGCATCGCCTCCATCAGCAGCGTCCCCAGCATCACGACCTTTTCCGAAGCAGATTGTGTTGCCTGACCGTGGGTAGTTCTTCTTGTCCAACCCTTTCCTCATCGAGATACACCCCTGGAACTACCTGCGCCGGGAGTGTCAAGTTATCGATGATAAGGAAGGATTAGATTTATCGTTGAGGAACAGATTCAGGCCTTAGAAGGGAAGATTGAAGTATTCAGGTAGCTCTGCGGATACACGTCACTTCCTGTCCAGTGACAAAATAATCCCCAACGTACTTAAAAAACAAAGCTATAAATATTGTTAATCTTATAGCTTTGTTTTTTAAAGCTATAAGATTAACAATATATTATTAAAAGTAATCCAAGTATTATTTATATATAACAGTGATATTTGATCAATAAGTTTATTTTTCTTTTTGTCTGTTTAATTACTTTTTATTGTATTACTTTATTTTTTAAAGCGTTATAGGATAAAAACAGCACACACGGATCTTTTTCCAGCTATTGTTTGACAGTACTTGACCAAGAGAGTGCCAATTCTTTATTCAGATTATAAGGAGAACAAATGCTCAAACCGATTGTGTCATTCTGATTTGAATGGTTCATCTAAGCCCGGGAAATCCGGAAATATCGGTGAGACTGATCTTCTATCAAACTTCAGCAGCAGAGAATTGCTCTCATAATTCTACTCAACATGTTAACAGGAGAATAATGATGAAAAAAAACAGTTGGCTTGTGGCCGGACTTACGGGTGCTCTTTTAGGGTGTCTCCCTCTCAGTGCTCCTGAGGCGCTTTGCATGAGCTCCAGAAGAGGGGGTACCTCTATTGTAATCAGTTCACAACAGAGTTTTATCGATTTGCCTAATCAAGGATTTTCCGTATCCGTCGGGAGTCCTTATGATATCATCCATTATGACAGCCGGTACTACATGTATCAGGATGGATCCTGGTACAACTCTTCTGACTACAGGGGCTCATGGGTTGCTATCCGTAAGAACGATCTTCCAGAAAGAATCAGAATGCATCGTCCAGAGGATATTCGGAAGTTTCGAGATAATGAATCCCTCCGACGTGGCAACGATAATCATCAATTTCGTCGCGATGACGATAACCGCAGGTAAAACTGCAGAAGAGTGTCGATGGTAAAACGGATGCTGATGAGTAAGTGTCTGAATAAACTCGCAAGGAGGAGCATTGTTCACTACTTGCCGCCTGGAATAACTTTTAATAAGGAACAAATACCATGAATAAAAATATCTGGTTGACTGCGGGAATTGCAGGAATGCTGTTATGCAACCCGGCTGCTGATGCGCGGAGTGAAGTCACTGTGCAAATCAGTACAGGGAGCCGACCCTCTTTTGTAATTAATTCCGCACCAAATTTTGTCTATCTGCGTACCCAGGGTTTTTCGGTATCTGTGGGTAGCCCTTATGATATCATCTATTACCGGAACTCTTATTACCTATATCACAATAGAAGCTGGTATCGTTCTTCGAACTATCAGGGCCCATGGATGATCATTTTGAACAAACGGCTTCCTTATCAAATAAGAAGGCATCACTTCGATGATATCAGAAGATACCGTGACGTTGAGGCCCGCAGGTCTGACCACGAGAATAACCGATATCAGCGTAATGACGATAACAGACGGCGCCTCCTGGATCAGCGTAATGAGTCGCACAACCAGGCAGTTGAGAGACAGCAGAAGAGTAACGCCAACACCAGACGAGTCGAAGGTCCGCCGAAACAGAATGTCCACAACCAGAAAGTTGAGGGACAGCAGAAGAGTAACGCAAACACCAGACGAGTCGAAGGTCCGCCGAAACAGAATGTCCACAACCAGAAAGTTGAGGGACAACAGAAAAATAACGCAAACAAAAAGAGAGGCGAGGGTCAACCAAACAAAAATGCTAACGGCAAAGGGAAGCAGAATAAGAGTGAAAAAAGAGATTGAATGATGCTAAAACAGATTTCCAAACAAGACACATTGACGCTGACCGCCCGAAGAAGCCGGGTGGTCAGCGTCAATGTGGCAGGTGAAAGAGACTTCAAATGGGGTTTATTCGCCGATAATCTTGATGAGCACCCGTTTTTTTCTCTTGCCGTCAAACTCCCCTTAGAAAATCTGCTCCCATGTACCAAAATGCAGCCGCCCTTTTGTGACGGCAACAACGACTTCCCTGCCCATGATCTGGCGCTTGTGATGGGCATCGCCGTTATCCTCTCCGGTTCTGTTGTGCTGATAGCGGGTTAGCGGTTCATGGGGGGCCAGCTCCTCAAGCCAGCGCTTGTAGTCCTGATGCAGCCCAGGTTCGTCATCATTGATAAAGACTGAAGCGGTTATGTGCATCGCATTCACCAGGCAGAGACCCTCCTGAATACCGCTCTCCTGAAGAGCCCGCTCAACGTCGCTCGTGATATTGATAAAATCCATTCTTGCAGGTATCTGCAGCCAGAGTTCTTTGTGGTATGATTTCATGCTTCAGAAGATTAAGATTCACGAGAGTAATCGCTACACATTATCGGACTGCTCTGTATCAATGATCTCAGGAAGCCTGAACACGGTAATCTCCTTCGGCTGGGAATCTCCGACGTTTTTCAGCACGGTCGTGACTGTTGTCGGAAATTGCGCAAGTTTGATATGTAACGAGGCTCCACAGAATGGGCAGGTCAGAGATAGTTCTGGATTGCCTGCCGTGTCGATAAGCAGGGTAAATACTTTTTTACAATTCCAGCATCGGATTGATTGACGGACTTTCTGCTCGGTCATAGCTCTATCGGGGTTATCCGCGTTACTGAAAAATACTAACCGCCGCAAGAAAGATACCGATAAAGCAAAAGAGGCTTGCTGCAATCAGTAACCATCGTTTATAGAGGGCGCTTTTCAAAAAGAACTCTTCGATACTCAATGGCTGATCTTTTGCCGCAGGCTCCTGACGTCGCACGATCTGCCGGTCAACATCCCATTTGCGCGGCATGAGGCTCCAGAGGCTGAGGATCAAGGCAACAAACCAGCAGAAAAAGGCCAGGAAAACAAGTGGGCGCAACTGTAGAACCGCTTTATCACCACTCGTGAGTTTCAGAATGGTTGCAAAAAGACCCGGAATGGCAAGCGTGAGAGTAACAAGCTGTTTTCCCAGCTCATCGAGCAATTTCGGCTGCTCCACAACAATTGCGGCAAATCCCTTTTCAAGCTCTTCATCACCTTTCGGAGGTGCAAAGGATTCAATAATGTTCCCCGGTTCAGAACTCATGGCAGTTATGATTGTTCTTGTTGCTCATCCATCTGTTTCGCCAGCATCTCCCATCCAGCAAGCCCTTCCGGTAAACCAAAATGAGGCGCAAGAACTGCCAGTGCCTGTAATATTTCAGAGAGATTCATTTGTTTGGCCAACCTGTAAGCACTTACCAATAAGGATTCTGCATACGTTCGATCTCCTTTTCGCTCATGGGTCTGCCCCAAATTGAACAGTGTTGTACATAAACCCTCACTGTCGCCGATATCCTGCTGAATCGAAAGCGAACGGTTCAGGTACTCCAACGCTGTGTCATAGTCGCCTCGGGCTTTAAATATCTGCGAAATATTATTCAACGTCACGCCTTCACCTTTCTTGTCTCCGATTTCCTGCTGAATCGAAATCGACCGGTTCAGGTAATCCAGCGCCGTATCATACTCTCTTCGGACACAATATATCCCTGCAACATTACTCAAAACAGTACTTTCGCCTTTTTTGTCACCGACTTCCTGCATAATCGAAAGCGACTGGTTCAGGTACTCCAGAGCCATGTCATACTCGCCTCGAGCATCATATATTTGTGAAATATTATTCAACGCCGTGCTTTCGCCTGACTTGTTGCCAATTTCCTTCATAATCGAAAACGACCGTGTCAGATACTCCAGTGCTGTGTCATACTCGCCTCGAGCATCATATATTTGCGAAATATTATTCAACGTCGTGCCTTCACCCGTTTTATCGCCAATTTCCTGCTGAATCGAAAGCGACTGCTTCAGTGACTCCAGCGCCTTGTCATACTCTCCTCTGGCTTTAAATATCTGCGAAATATTACTCAACGTCTTGCCTTCGCCTGACTTGTCACCTATTTCCTGCATAATCGAAAACGACCGTTTCAGGAACTTCAGCGCCGTGTCATACTCTCCTTTGGCTTGAAATATCTGCGAAATATTATTCAACGTCCAGCCTTCGCCTGACTTGTCGCCGATTTCCTGCCTGATAGAAAGCGAACGTTTGAGCAACTCCAGCGCCGTGTCATACTCTCCTCGTCCGTAATAGAGTGTAGAGAGATTATTCAACGTTGTGCCTTCATCTTTTTTGTCACCGATTTCCTGGCTTATCGAAAGCGACTGCTTCAGGTACTCCCGCGCCGTGTCATACTCGCCTCGGGCTTGAAATATCTGCGAAATATTACCCAACGTCGTAGCTTCGCCTGACTTGTTGCCGATTTCCCGACAGAGAGCGAGCGACCGTTCCAAGTACTCCAGCGCTGAATCATACTCACCTCGGGCTTGAAATATCTGAGAAATATTATTCAACATCGAGCCTTCCCCAGACTTGTCGCCGATTTCCCGACAGAGAGCCATTGACCGTTTCAAGTACTCCAGCGCCGTGTCATACTCTCCCAAATGGAGATACTGTTGTCCTGTTCGCCCCAAAGCTTTCGCCCAAGTTTTCGGAACAGCAGAGTGACAGGCCGGAAGCAGAAATGTTTGCAGCAGTGTCTGATACATCCCGGCCCTATTCATCGGTCCGACAATCCAATCGAGCGTTATGCGATGAGCCTCTTCATCCATGCCTGCCCGTAGAAGCGCCGTATGCGTAATGATTGCCTGATCAAGCGTTTGTCTTTCGTTCTCCAAAAGCCACTCATGATATGTTGCAGCTTTCTGCACTAACTCCTGTGAGAGTTTGGCTACTCCTTTCTTCTCCAGCCAGTCCCTTACCAGAGAGGAGACGAGGAACTCATTGGTTTTCCATTGCTGGTTTTCATACTGCTCAATTAACGACACCGAGAGCAGCGTATCAAGCGACTTTTCGGGATGCGGCAGGTC
>CAISRC010000128.1 GCA_903887845.1 uncultured Chlorobiaceae bacterium | reverse complement strand
CGCGGTGTCAGTGCTGAACAGATTGCCCAGACGCTGCGCATGTCGCTGGCAGGCATGGATGTCGGGGTGCTTCATACCGACAAGCAGCTTGACCCTGTGGCTATCCAGGTAAGACTGCCACAGTCGGGAAGAACCTCTCTGCGGGATCTTTCCGGGATATTTGTGCAGTCGCAGGGAATGGGAAGCTTGACAACGCGTCTTCGTGCCGGGCAGATGATTCCTCTTTCGGAGCTGGTGACGGTTGAAGAGAAAATCCAGGAGAAAAGTATCTACCACAAGGATCTGCGTCGAGTGGTCTATGTGACTGCCGATGTTGCCGGTGCGACCGAGAGCCCGGTCTATGCCATGCTTGCTATGGATAAAAAAATCCAGAAGCTCAAGGTTCCCGGCGGATACTCCGTCAATCCGCTCTATACGGCAGCTCCTACCTCAGAGGACAAGCTCTCTATGAAGTGGGATGGTGAGTGGCAGATTACCTTCGAGGTGTTCAGGGACCTCGGTACGGCGTTTGCTGTTGTTTTGGTCATCATCTACCTCCTGATTATCGGCTGGTTTCAGTCCTTCAAGACTCCGCTGATCATGATGATTGCCATTCCCCTGAGCCTTGTTGGTATTATTCCTGGTCACTGGCTTCATGGGGCCTTCTTTACCGCGACAAGCATGATCGGCATGATTGCGCTTGCGGGCATTATGGTACGCAACTCGGTGCTGCTGATTGATTTCATTCAGATACGCAGGGCCGAGGGAGTGGATCTCAAGCGGGCGGTTATTGAGTCTGCAGCGGTAAGGACTCGCCCTATCATTCTGACTTCCGGTGCGGTTGTCATCGGCTCGGTTGTTATGCTTTTTGATCCTATTTTTCAGGGTCTGGCCATCTCGCTGATTTGGGGTGGTGTGCTTTCAACCATCCTGACGCTCGTTGTCGTTCCGCTTGTCTATTATATGGCGGAAAGGAAATCTGACAAACCTTCTATCCTAAAAAACTCATGAAATTTCTGGCCATAATGGGACATGAAGAGACCCGTCCTCAAGTGCGGGCTCTCTTCAAGGAACATCAGGTGAAGATGTTCAGCAGTTTTGATATTATGGGGTGCAACTGCGAAAACCAGAGCGCAGAACAACAACCCTGGTGGCCGACTGATGCCATGCCGGGTGCCTATTCAACACTTTGTTTTGCCATTCTTGATGATGACAAAGCTGATGCTATCATGCAAGAGCTTGAAAAGAAACCGATAGCCGTTGATAATGATTTTCCTGCACGGGCATTTCTCATGAATGTTGAAAAAATGGCATAAAAACGACCGTCAACAAAACAACTCGATCAGGCGAAGCCGCAGCTTATCCAGTTTTTTTGTCCGTCGTGTCAAAGAATGTCAACAGTTGTGTAATTCTCCGGCTCCATCGCACAAGATGAGAGCATCATTCAGAACCATTGAAAACCTGGAGTGTCTATGGCGAAGGTTGTTGTTTTAGGAGCCGGTGTTGCAGGACATACCGCAGCCTCATTTCTCAAAAAGAAACTTGGCAAACATCATGAGGTGGTTGTTGTTACCCCGAACAGTTACTATCAGTGGATTCCATCAAACATCTGGGTTGGTGTCGGCCAGATGACTATTGATGATGTCCGCTTTGAACTGAAAAAAGTATATGATCGATGGGGCATTATCCTGAAGCAGGCCAAAGCTCTGGAAATCCATCCGGAAGGAGACGCGGAAATCCATAAAGGGTATGTGACCATTGAATATACCGACTCATTACGGAATGGACAGACCGAGAAAGTTGATTATGATTATCTGGTCAATGCAACCGGCCCGAAGCTTAATTTCGATGCGACTGAAGGTCTTGGCCCCGACAAGAACACTTTTTCGGTTTGCACCTATAGCCATGCAGCCCATGCATGGGAACATCTTCAGGACAATATCAAAAAAATGCAGGCCGGTCATAAGCAGCGTATCTTGATCGGTACCGGTCATGCTATGGCCACCTGTCAGGGTGCGGCCTTTGAATATATTCTGAATGTTGCCTGGGAGATCTCAAAACGTGGTTTAAGCGATAAAGCGCAGATTACCTGGCTGTCCAATGAGTATGAGTTGGGCGATTTCGGAATGGCTGGCGCTTTTATTAACCGAGGAGGCTATTACACCCCGACGAAGGTCTTTACGGAGTCCCTCATGGCCGAATACGGTATCAACTGGATAAGACGAGCTGGCGTCCATAAGGTTGAACCCGGTAAAGCACATTATGAGACGCTCGCTGGTGAGGAGTTGATACAGGAGTTTGATTTCGCCATGCTTATCCCCTCATTTTCAGGAGTTGGACTGACTGCCTACGACAAGAGCGGAGTCGAGATTACTGAAAAGATGTTTGCGCCAAACAAGTTCATGAAGGTTGATGCCAATTACGAAGCAAAACCTTTTGACGAGTGGCTAGCTGCTGACTGGCCATCTCTTTACCAGAATCCGCTCTACAAAAATATCTATGCACCCGGAATAGCCTTTGCGCCTCCCCATCCGATATCCAAGCCAATGGCAAGCCCGAGCGGTCGGCAGATATTTCCAACTGCACCACGTACCGGTATGCCAGCAGGTGTCATGGGTAAAATTGTAGCGCTTAATATTTCAGAACAAATTCAGGGGGCCAAAGAGCATCGCCATAAAGCCTCGATGAGCAAAATGGGAGCAGCATGCGTTGTCTCTGCGGGCTTTGGTTCATTAGACGGGCTCGGTGCATCAATGACACTCTTCCCTGTTGTTCCTGACTGGAACAAATATCCTGAATGGGGTCGTGATATGAACTACTCCCTCGGAGAGGCTGGTCTGGCAGGACATTGGCTGAAAGTCATCCTGCACTACCTCTTTTTCCATAAAGCAAAGGGCTATCCGTTCTGGTGGTTAATTCCGGAATAACGTTTACTTTTACAATAATCTCAAACCTGAAAGACTATGGGCACCAATAAAGTCAAGGCATATTACGACGAAGCTTATCCGCCGGTGCCGTCAAAAAGCACCCTCTATTGGCGGAAAAACCTGCTATGGCAGCTTGTTCGTTTTGTTGTGTTAAATGTCAAGATTATGAGGATTGTCGTTGGTGGACACTCATAACCCGACTTGGTAAAATCTTTAAGGCTGTTGGTGTTGAGCCCGATTATGCTTTCCTACAGCAGCAATAAGTTGTTGTGTTGATTCATACTCTTTCATGAGCGCATACAGGCAGTAACCTTTTTATTCAAGCTTCTGGTTACTGCCTGTTTTAAGCGAAGTGGAACAGATATCAGCCCATCAAGATTTTGAAGAACGGCTTTTTGCAGGCTTTTCTTGCCGTTCATGCGTTTTGCGTGTTGAAATCTTCAGCAGTGTATAAAGAGGACAAAATCCTGTCAGGGAAGTCAGAAGCGGAACAAGTCCGATTGCGGCCCACCATGAGTGGATTACGACACCCACAAGAATAATCGTCAAACCGATCACCACCCGGATTATCCTGTCAGTTTTTCCTATATTTTGTTCCATTGACTTTTCCTGTTAAAAGGTTAATTCAGAATAGACTGCAAACTGGCCGTCTTGAGCCGTTCTATGCCTGCTATGAGCCAAAATCACGGAACCGTTTTGATGCTTCGGGTATCTTGATAAAGATAACTCCCTCTCAGCCATTCTCAAAGAGTCGCCTATCGAAGAGCTTGCGCTACAAGAGGGTGGTGTACTGCAGCACACCAATTTTCCTGAAGACTATTTGCCCATTTACCTCCTGAGGATTTTAGCAGAAAGAGAGAACCCTATGCGCGTTTCAGCGCTTTTGTCCAGCTTTCCATTGCTGCGTTTGCCGCAGGATTTGGGGCTTCAAGAAAGGTGATGGCAAAAGTGTGTTCGAGTTCTACAATGCCGATTGAGCGAGGCCTGACTGCCATTACTCCTGGATTCTTGATTTCCTTGCCGAAGCAGAAAATAATATTTTTTGCATCTCTGATTTCCGGGGCAATAAAACCGTCGGGCAAACCTCTTGTATGGGCATAGTGGTCAAAGATCCCAATAAATTTGACAACGGGATTACTCTCAATCATCGCCCTAAAGTGCGTTAAGATTTCATCAACACTCTTGCAGTTTGTTTCATTTTTATCAAGTTCAATGGAATAGACCGGATATTTCTCCTCTAAAAGTGTCTGTCGCATAATTTGTCCTCCTTTTTTGCGTTGAAATAGAATTTCAGTTTAATGGCAACCATGACCCTGACAGGCATGCAGGGTAGTGGCCTTGGTCAAGGTTTTATTGTTGAATCGTAGTAAAGCCTCCTCCAGAGTCGGCGATTGTTCCGCCATGTAGACATCAATGCCCATCCTCTGCAATTTTGCAATGGCTCCAGCCCCGATTCCGTTACACAGCACGACGTTGATCCCGAGTTGTGAAAAAAAATCAGCAGGGGTGCACTGACCATGGTCATGATGCATCGAAGCGTTGGGTATAAATTCAACTGAATTTGCTTCCGTGTCTGCAACAGCAAAAAAGGGGGCGCTCCCGAAATGCTCACTCACTGTTGAGTGCATACCGGCTTGTTCATGTAAAGGGACAATTATTTTCATTGTGATTTCTCCATTGGTTGTTTTGTGAACGTTTTCACTGTTTCTGATAACCCTTGATATTCTGTGATTAAAACGAAAGAAGCTTGATGCTGAACTATGAGCAAAAAGGTACTGAAGTCACCATTATAAGCATATGCTCATATAAAACCTAACTTATTCTCATGGAAGAAAAGTTGCCAATGAGGCGCTATTGCTATTTTACCTCGTTCAGGCAGATTTTGCTGATTCGGATGCGATGACCGACCCGGAAAGCGTGTCTCCAAACAGGCGATCGGTAAACTTTACGTACCATGCTGCGGCCTGCACTAGAACGATATAGGCCAATGCAATCAGCAGCGCAGCGTCTGCGCCCTTTGCGCCGAACACACCCAAAGCGATTGCAAGTGCAATAGAGAGATTTCGCATGACCGTGCCATAAACAAGGGCAATAGCATCGCTTCGTCTGAACAGTGCCTTGCCAATGAGGGTGCTGATAAGAAAATTGATCGTATAAATCCAAATCAGCGGCAGGAGCAGATTTGGGAGCAGGTCCGGTTGCGCAAAGATAGTTTTTGCCTTGAGAGTTATGGATACAAAAACAATGCCCAGCACGCCCAACGTCGAAAACGGAGGAAACTTTGGTTTGAGTTGCTGACTGAAATTATAAAATAATGTTTTGACAAATGCTTGATCTTGAAATTGAGCTTATCGCAGCTCGGGTTCACTGGCTGTCGGAGGTGAGAAATAACAAAGAGAGATAATTGATTTGTTTTGTTATTAGCATGTGCTTATAATTGTCTCAATGTTTACAGAAGCCATTAGAGAGAATACAGATTGTATGAAAAGCGAAATGATCATCACGATAGGGGAGGGGAAGAAGGTCGATGCGGAAATCAATGGTTTTGCCATTCATACCGATCAGTCAGTTCAATCTGGTGGAGAAGGTTCTGCACCTGAGCCTTTCACCCTTTTTCTTGCCTCCATCGGCACCTGTGCAGGAATTTTTGTCTCCACATTCTGCCAGCGCAGGGGAATCCCTGCAGAGGGTATACGTCTTGTTCAGTCCCATTTCTTCAACGAGTCAGGTCATGGCGTCGAGAAAATAGAGCTTGCCATTGAACTCCCTCCAGATTTCCCGGAAAAATACAAGGAAGCGGTTATCAGTGCAGCCAATCTCTGTACTGTTAAAAAACACATCCTTAATCCGCCAGAATTTGTTGTTACAGCGCGATGATAAATAAACGGGTCGGCAGGCCCACACTATGCCGCTGCGTGGAGAATTTACCAAAGATCACCTGTTTCAGGCCGGATGGTATACCTCACAATGAGCTTACGACGGTTCTCTTGACGATTGATGAACTGGAGGCAATTCGGCTTGCGGATAAGGAGGGTTTATACCAGGCTGTTGCTGCTCTGCAGATGAATGTCTCCCGTCCTACCTTTGGTCGTATTCTTGATTCTGCTCACAAGAAGGTAGCCGAAGCTATTGTTGATGGCAAGCAGCTTTGCATCCAGGGGGGAGTTATCCGCTCTCTTTGTGACTCTCTTCCAACTGACCGTCCGGATATTTGTGTCTGTCCTGAATGTGGATTTGAGTTTCCGCACGTCAAGGGAAAACCTTGCAGGGAGACGCGCTGCTCGCAGTGTGGCGCCTCACTGAAACGCAAGGGTGGCTGCATGACGGAGCTGTAACCCTGATTGCTGCTTATGGTATTGAATGAACGTTTTACTTTTTTTACTATGACTGATACATGGAACAGTGCGGATAAATTCAATCGTGAGGCTTCGCAATGGGATGAAAATCCGCAACGAAGAGCGGTTGCGCTCGGTGTTGCGCATGCAATTATTGCGGCTGTGACGCCAAAGAAAACCATGCGTGCTCTGGAGTTTGGATGCGGTACCGGTCTGGTCAGCATGGAAATTGCGCCGCTTGTGAAAAGGCTTTCAGCAGTTGATACCTCCCCGGAGATGCTTGCTGTGCTCCAGGCGAAAATCAGCAGATCCGGCATAACGAATATCGAAACGAGTTGTACCAATCTTTCAACATCCACCGAAAGCGCATTCAATGAACAACAGTTTGAGCTGATTTACAGCAGCATGACGCTTCACCATATTGATGATACCGCAGCTTTTTTAAACAGCATCTCCGCTCGTCTCTCTCCTAGAGGCATTCTCGCCCTTGCGGATCTTGATCTGGAAGATGGTTTGTTTCATGACGACCCCCTTGAAAAGGTGCATTATGGATTTGATCGCAGAGAGCTTGCCGCTTTGCTGAATGGTGCAGGGTTACAGGTAACGTCGTTTGAGACTATTTACACGTTTAACAAAACAAACAGGGCTGGCATCATCGCACCATATCCAGTATTTCTGGTGACCGCGACAAAAACCCAACCAATAATTCAAAAATGATGTATAGAGGAAATCGGCTCCTGATAACTGGAGTACTGGCCCTCATGTTTTTGTCAGCAACGGGGTGCAGCGGTCGACCAGAAAAGGTTGTTGATCATGACGGCAACAGTTACACGGCCATTCAGATTGGATCGATGATCTGGACAGGAAAAAATCTTGATGTTGCACACTACCGGAATGGTGATTCAATTCCTGAAGTCTCGGATCCTGAAAAATGGGCAATCCTCACAACGGGTGCCTGGTGTTATAACGAGAACAAGCAGGAAAACGGCACAACCTATGGAAAGCTCTATAACTGGTATGCAGTCAACGATCCGAGGAATCTTGCTCCGAAAGGCTGGCATGTAGCCACCGATGCTGAATGGAGTGCTCTTGGAGATGTGCTCGGCGGACCGGAAAATGCCGGTGGCGCACTCAAGGCATCAAGACTCTGGAAAGAGCCGAAAAGTGAGGGTGACAACAAAAACGGTTTTGAAGCTTTCCCGGCAGGAGCACGGCGGGATAGTGACGGGAAGTTCATGCAACCGGGTGAATACAGCCGCTTATGGTCTGCGACAGAATCTACTGCAAAAAGCGCGTGGAGTCGATCCCTTGGTTATTTTGATGCAGCATTGCGAAGAGGCAAGGCTAATAAACATACCGGATTTTCAGTTCGATGCGTGAAGGATTAACCAATACCCATAAACAGAAATCATGAGAGAGGCCCATAATCCTATTTTTTTAACCTTCACCTCCCATTGCTCTGAATATTGATCGTGCTGTCTTTGCCATTGCAGGTTTTTTTGTGCTTTCAAGCGTTTTATGCTTGAATCCCTTGATGCCATCACCGGGATATATATCCAGGCCTTATGAAAAGCAATAAAAAGCCACAATGGCGTCCATTGCCCATCCCGCCGAAATATCTTGCCGGGATGTTTTTTGTTTTGGTTATTGCATTCTCAGCTACAGCTTTTCTGCATTATAAATCTCGAATGGAAGAGATTGAGAATCTGATGCACGAGGAGTCTTCACTGCTTGTTCATTTTCTTACCGAAGGCGCCGAAACAGCGCTTATCGGGTATAATGAGATCAATGCTCTTGTCACCGGGGGATTGGCGGACCAGTTGCGGCTTATCGAGCGTATGGACTCTCAGAAAGCGTTGACATCCCATGATCTTTCTGAAATTGCCGGTAAAAGCGGCATGTATCGAATAACCATTATTGACCGTGACGGCAAGCGAATTGCATGGAACTCACCGCCAGATCATACACCTCTTCTCCGGAATTGCGATCCCTCCAGTCAGCTCATGCCGATCCTTTCCGGAAAAACAGAGATACTCAACCTCGGGATCAGGGAGAGTGATTCCGGAAAAGGCGTCCGGTTGGTGGTTGCTGTGGCCAGAAGGCGAGGCGGCGCCATTGTCGGCAATGTTGATGCATCAAGGCTTCTTGCCATGCAGCGGGAGATTGGACCCGGAAGACTTATCCAGCGCACGGGTCACGATGCGGCGGGGATCGATTATATCATCTGGCAGGATACGACCGCCATCATTGCCGCAACACCCAATGTGACTGAAACCGAAACCATACAATCCGACCCGGCGCTTTCGAGGGCACTTCAACAGAACAAGTCAATCACCAGGTTTACAAAATTCAGAGGCAGAGACGTTTTTGAAGTCATCAAGCCGTTTCTCTATCAAGGCAACAAAGTCGGCCTGCTTCGTATCGGACTGAAAATCGATCATTTTATGGAAGCATCAGAGAAAATTCAAACTCGACTTCTGTTGCTTCTCGCCCTTGCAGTTATAGGAGGGCTGGCGGTCTTCAATCTTATTATCACCCGACGGAATGAATTGATGGTCAAGGAGGCGTACCTTCGTGAAAAGCTGTTTTCCTCCTCTATCCTCGAAAATATGGCGGATGCGGTTATAGCAGTAAACACTGAGGGGCGCATCACACTGGTCAACAGTGCAGCAGAACAGCTTTTCAGTATAACAGGTGCCGATGTGATTGACAAGCCAGTCAGGGAGATTCTGCCTGAGTGTGGAACATTCCTCATGGCGCTGATTGCCAGTCCGACGACTTCAAACACAAAGGAGTTCGAATGCATCACCAAAAACCGTCGGCTCATACTTTCAGGGCACTTCAGCCTCATCACTGGCACTGAGAACTTTTCGGACGGGGCTTTTGTCGTCTTGAGGGATATGACTGAGCAACGGTCAATGCAGAAAGTGATCGAGCGTCAGGAAAAACTTACCGCAATGGGCGAACTTGCTTCCGGGGTGGCGCATGAAATCCGCAATCCTCTCAATGCAATCGGCGTTTTGGGGCAGCGGCTCGACATGGAGTTTTCGCCAACCGAAGACGAGCAGGAATATCATCATCTTGTTCGAGCGATCGTCTCTGAGGTGCATAGAGTAAATGCCATCATTCAGCGATTTCTGAAATTTGCCCGCCCTCCACAGCTCATGCTGATGCCTTCTGACCTTGACGAATTGTTAGAACAATACCGGCCTGTTCTGGAGGGTGAGGCCGAAGCTAAAGGATTACAATTCTTCGTGAAAGCTTGTTCGGAAAGCAAGGTTTCTATCGACAGGGAGCAGATGCAGCAGGTATTGCTCAATCTTGTCCGGAATGCGGTAGAAGCCACCCAACCAAACGGAACAGTGACTGTCACCGCAGGCAAGCGTTCTGGAAATGCCTTCATTGAGGTTGCGGACACCGGGAAAGGGATTCCCGGAAAAATGTTGTCTCAGATATTCAATCTTTATTTTACCTCAAAGGACAATGGTACCGGAATGGGCCTGAGCATAGCCAACCAGATCGTTCAGGCTCATGGAGGAATTCTGGAAGTCGAAAGCTGTGAAGGGGCGGGCAGCGTTTTCAGAATTGTTCTGCCCCTGTTGTGAAGGGCTATTGGCAGTAACAAAATATAGGAACGGCACAATGGATTATACGATTCTGGTAGTCGAAGATGAGACGGTACAACTGGAAAGCCTTGCCGGATTTTTGGCAAAACAGGGTTATCAGGTTCTGAAGGCGGCTCACCCTGAAAACGCACTCGAAACTGTCAGGGAAAATGCGGTCGATATTGTTCTCTCCGATTTCAAGATGCCCGGTATGAGCGGCGTTGAGCTTCTTGAAGCCATAAAGGAGATCAATCCTTCTGTTCAGGTCATTATCATGACCGCTTATGGCACCGTGGAATCAGCAATAGAGGCCATGAAGCTGGGGGCTGCCGACTACATCACCAAGCCGATTGATCTTTACCGGCTTCAGGTACTGATACGCAACATTGTCGAACGAAAACAACTCGTCAGCGAAAACAGGCTGCTTCGCCAGCAGCTTTCAGAGCGTTTCAGTGTTGAAGGCATAATATCGGAATCCTCCGGGATGAGCCTTGTTCTGAATATTGCCGGCAGGGTAGCCGACAGCAATGCATCCGTGCTGATTACCGGCGAGACCGGCACAGGCAAGGAACTCATCGCAAAAAGTGTTCATTTTTCAGGATCCCGGCATGACCAACCTTTTGTCGCTGTCAATTGTGCTGCACTACCGGATAATCTGCTTGAAAGTGAACTGTTTGGTCATGAAAAGGGCGCGTATACCGGTGCCGACCGACAGCGGAAAGGTCGATTTGAGACGGCGGATGGCGGCACACTGTTCATTGATGAAGTCGGCGAAATTCCCCTTTCCCTCCAGGTCAAGTTACTGCGGGTATTACAGGAGAAAACCTTTGAGCGGATTGGCAGCAACACTCCCCTCAAGGCAAATGCCCGCATTGTCGCGGCAACAAACCGTGACCTCGAAGCAATGGTCAGAGAGGGGACATTTCGTCAGGATCTGTTCTATCGGCTGAATGTTGTTTCAATAAGGATTCCACCACTGAGAGAGCGACGTGAAGATATTCCTCCACTTGCCGAACTCTTTGTCCGTCGTTTTGCATCAGAAAATAACAAGCGGATTGCCGGAATTTCAAGAGAGGCCATGGATACTTTGATGAAATACTCTTACCCTGGAAATGTCCGCGAGCTGGAAAACATCATTCAACAATCAGTCGTGCTTTCCCGTGGCGAAACGATTATGGTAAACGACCTTCCCGTCAGGGTTTATGAGGGTATACAGAATGCTGGTTCATGGCAATCAGGGAGCGCCTCCTTTACTGAAAAGGTCGAAGCATTTGAACGGTCATTGATCCTTGATGCACTCAGAGGGGCTGGTCAAGTGCAGACGAGAGCCGCAGAACTGCTCGGTATCAGTGAACGGCACCTGCGTTACAAGCTGAAAAAGTATGGCATGAAGTAGGGATCTGGACGATTTACCATCGACCATTTGGTCGAAGCAATGACCAAATGGTCGGCATTATTGGATATCAGTAACCGAAAAAAGAAATGCTTTCTTCCTTTAAAATACTTTTATATAATCATTTATAATATTGATCCGACGAGTGGCACGCTAATTGTAATATTAATTGCATGGGTTAGAACTCTGGAGGACAAAGCCCTTTCGATCAATTAACAAGAACATATCGTTATTTTAAAGGAGAAAGCCATGAAACAGTTTATTCGTTTAGTTGCAGTCGCAGGCATGATCTTCAGCTTTGCACCATCAGCCCAGGTTTTTGCTGCAGGGAACCCGCTTGCCAACATGTTCGGAATCGGGTTTGTCGATCTGAATGGAGATGGCATCAACGATAACGCACCGGATGCTAACGGAGATGGCATTCCAAACGGCCAGGATCCTAATTACGTCCGACCTCAGGACGGGAGCGGAAGCCGTAGAGGGGCAACAGCAGGAACGTCATTGACCACCGGAACGGGAACTGGTGTTTGTGATGGTACAGGTACTAATGGAAGCGCAAGAAGAGGTCGCTGAGAGACTCCTGCGATTGCCGCTTGTTCAGTCGGATGAGGGAGCGCTTCGGCGCTCTTTTGTCTTTTTCAGGTAATCGAGAAATGATAAGCCATGATTTTAAAACAAATCGTTTTTACCATGATCCTTGTTTCCGGATTCTGTCAACCGGTACTGGCTGGAGAAGCAGCATCAAGCAACCCGACATCCAGTATGAGCCCGGCAGTTGAATCCGGGAACAGAGACCCGAAAAAGCTGCAATTTATCGATGAAGATGGTGATGGGATCAATGACGCAGTTCAGGGACGGGCAGGATTCTCAAACACAAACAGAAAAATCTTTGATGGTTCATGCTTTGGTGAGCAGTCAGAGAGCAGGTTGTTTACGGATGGCCCTGCAGGCAGGGGAGTTGGCAAAGGCTCAGGATCACCCCGGGGTGGTTCACGGAGGTAACAACCATCAAAACAGAATACATTCAGTACGGAGAATACCAGAAGATTTGGAACGACTCAAATGATGCGTTTAACCATTACAACTCGGCATCAACAACTGCTGGCGTGGAACTGGTTTTCTGACGCATCCTTTGTAAGGGCTCATTGCGATGGAGGACGGTATGGATGGTTGAAATTTATAATAGGTATTGATGTGCACCGCTCCAACTTGATAAGAGCGAATATGTGTATATTGTTGTAAATCACTAACTGGAGAATAATGATGAAAAAAGTTATGTCCGTGTGTATCCTGTCCGGTTTGGTGTCAGGGTTTTCGCCATCCATCATCTCGGCTAAAACATTGAGCGGTCAAGAGATTTTTACCAGGAATTGCAGTGTTTGCCATTCCGTTATGCCACCTCCAAAAAACGCTCCACCAATTACTCCTCTCGCTTCTCGATACCATCAGAAATACAAAACAAAAAAAGAGGGTGTCAATCATCTTGTTGCTTTCCTGCAATCACCGAAAAAGGACAACGCGATTGATCCTCAAGCCATTACCAGATTCGGCCTTATGCCAGCCCTGGTTCTGCCGGATGCAGAATTGAGAACCGTAGCAGAATGGGTATGGGATCAGTACAACCCGAATATGGGTATGGGACGGGGCATGGGCCGAGGCCGGGGAATGAATCAGTAATTCAGGATTAATCCCCCTGTTGATGCCATGAACAGATTGTTCAGATTGTTTTTTATCACTATAGCCGTGCTGTTCAGTCCTGTAGCTAATGCAGTGACAACCACTGAACAGCACGCAAGCTTTGACCATAGCAGGCTGAGTCCTTCAGCGCAGTGTATCAGATGCCATAAACGTGAACAGCCGGATGAAAATCTGCACCGCGAGTCCAAGGCAAACTGCTCATCATGCCACGATACAAAACAATGGAAACCAACAGTAACAAAGCCATGAAAAAATCATTCAGTTGGAGGGTTTTTATAAGCTTCGGGCTGTTTATAGCGTTAGTTATGATGCTGGTTTCAGGGGTGATCCTTTATCTCTCGCCTCCAGGAAGAGTTGCCAACTGGACTGACTGGCGAATGATCGGTCTTACAAAAAGGGGATGGCAGAACCAGCATATCATCTTCGGCTTTTCCTTTTTAATCCTCTCGGTGTTCCATTTGTTTTTTATCAACTGGAAAGCTTTTCTCTCCTACCTGAAATCAAAGACCAGCGAAGGCCTTAAAAACCCCCGCGAGCTGCTCACTATAGTAATTCTCTCCTCCTTATTCGGAACAGGGACATACTTTAACATCGAACCATTCTCGGCAGTCATCAAGTTTGGCGATACCATATCAAACTCCTGGGAACGTCAGGAAAAGCAAGCCCCGGTACCACATGCAGAGCTCATGACCATTCAACAACTTGCAGAACAACCAGGACTTGGTGGTGATCCGGAAGCGATAATAAAAAAGCTGGAAAAGGCGGGTTTAAAAGGTGCGGCCCGGAATAAAACTCTTGCTGAAATAGCAACCATAAATGGAAAGACAGCCGAAGAAGTCTATGAATATATTGCACCGGCCAAAACCGCAAAACATACCATACAGGGGCAGGGTTTCGGGAAAAAAACCTTGCAGGAGATAGCCGACGAGGGTGGTGTTTCATCGACGTCACTGCAGCTTGCACTTCGGCAGAAAGGCATTGAAGCAACACCCGACTCCCCGTTAAAATCGATCGCAGAGAACAATAAGATTGAAATGAGCGAGCTGCGGAAAATACTGGAGACAATGATCAGCAGGTAATTTTTCTGAACCTATACCCGGCAACAACAATCTCATTCATTATCAGGGCTAAAAATGTGAAAATATTTTGTTCCAAAGTTTGAAAAATTGCGAACAAGTTGTTAATTACATAACTGTATAATCTGTCTGTTGTATGCTTGGCAGGTTTCCGGCATAGTTCGCTGCATGAGCTGGATTTCCAATTCTCTTTTTATTGGGTGACATTACCTGATTAAATTTCTGTTTTTTATAGTTTTAAAGAATTTACCCCATATAATTTTTATAGTAATTTAAAGGAGCAAATTATGGCAATTGAAGTCAATGGTGTCCGTGCTGAAACTGATGAGAATGGATATCTCGTTAATCTTGAAGACTGGACAGAAGATATTGCGAAGGTGCTGGCAGAGGGCGAAGAGATCGAAATGACTCAGGCACATTGGGATATGATCAATTTTCTCAGGGGATATTACGATGAATATCAGATTGCCCCAGCCGTAAAGGTGCTAACCAAGGCCATCGCCACAGAGAAGGATATGGATAAAAAAGCGGCATCCGAATTTCTTTACGGGCTTTTTCCTAAAGGGCCAGGTTTACAGGCATGCAAAATTGCCGGACTGCCGAAACCTACGGGTTGCGTTTAATCGACAGAAGAGAGGTTTGCTGATCCCAATTTTACTGTGAATCAAAGGAGGTCATAATGGAAGGCGCTCAAAAGGCTGCTTCAGATGAAGTAATACAGGGCAAAGACGGTGGGAACGGGAAGTTTCTGAACCCCACTCCTATGCTTGATGAACTGGAAAAAGGCCCATGGCCAAGTTTTATTTCCGGGTTCAAGGAACTTGCCGAAAGAACTGAAAAACCCATGTTGCGTGGGGTTATGGATCAGCTTGAGTACTCCTACAATACCAAAATGGGGTACTGGAAAGGTGGTCTGGTAACGGTCGACGGTTATGGCGCCGGTGTTATTACGCGCTATTCAATGATAAAAGACAAGTTTCCGGAAGCGACTGAATTTCACACGATGCGAATTCAGCCGGCACCGGGGCTTCACTATAACACAGAGATGCTTCGCGGGCTTTGTGATACCTGGGAAAAGTATGGCAGCGGTATCATTACCCTCCATGGGCAGACCGGTGACATTATGCTGCAAGGCATTGAACAGGATAAAGTTCAGGAGTGCTTTGATGAGCTCAACCAGGCTGGCTGGGATCTTGGTGGCGCTGGCGCGGGTATGCGTACAGCGGTTTCCTGTATCGGACCAGGTCGCTGCGAAAATGCTTGTTACGATGATCTCAAAGCGCATCTCAAGCTGCTCAAACATTTTGTGGGGCCGCTTCATCGTCCCGAGTGGAACTATAAAATCAAGCTGAAGTTTTCTGGATGTCCGAATGATTGCACCAATGCCATCATGCGGTCCGATCTGGCTGTTATAGGAACATGGAAAGATGCAATCCAGATTGAACCCGAAGAGGTGACGGCCTGGGTTGAAAAAAATGGTATTGATGCCGTTGTGAACCAGGTGATCAATCTTTGTCCGACAAAGGCCATATCGCTTAAAGATGGTGAGATGGTTATTGACAGCAGGGATTGCGTGCGCTGCATGCACTGCCTGAACGTTATGCCCAAGGCGCTTTCTCCCGGCAATGAGAGGGGAATTTCCCTTCTGATGGGAGGAAAGAACACTCTGAAAGTCGGTGTCAACATGGGCTCGCTGATTGTGCCCTTCATGAAGATGGAGAGTGACGAGGATATGGATGAGTTTATCGAGCTGGTCGAAGGAATTATCGACTGGTGGGATGACAACGGTCTCGATCACGAACGTATCGGCGAAACCATTGAGCGTGTTGGCCTGAAGCTCTTCCTTGAAGGCGTCGGTCTTGAAGCAAACATCAACATGGTGACAAGGCCTCGTGACAATCCTTATTTCAAGGCAAAGTACTGAGCTCCTTTGAACGGCAGATTCTCTTGATCGAATTCAACTCTCTCAATGAGGTGGTCATACACCTTGTTGAGAAAGGTAAAATTTAAGGAATAACAATATGAGCAGTCCTGAAAAAAAGTGGAAAACCCTGGAGTCGGGGCCTCACAGCTATGAGGAGGCCTTGCATCCGGTTGTAAGAAAGAACTATGGGAAGTGGAAATATCACGAGATTCCAAAACCTGGAGTTTTGAAGCATGTTGCACAGAGTGGTGACGCCATCTATACGGTTCGGGCAGGAACCCCCCGTCAGGACACCGTTGATATGCTGAGACGACTTTGTGATGTTGCCGACAAGTACTGCGATGGTTATCTTCGCTTCACGGTGCGCAATAACGTTGAGTTTCTGACACCCAACGAAGCAAATGTGGAGCCGATGATCCGCGAGCTCGAAGCGATGGGCTTTCCTGTCGGTGGCACGGGAATGTGTGTTTCCTCCGTGTCACATACCCAGGGGTGGCTTCATTGTGATATTCCGGCGACTGATGCTTCAGGAGTTGTGAAGTCGATGATGGATACCCTTTACAATGAATTCAGGGGGATGGAGATGCCGAACAAGGTCAGGCTCTCGACCTCCTGTTGTGCAATCAACTGTGGCGGCCAGGCCGATATCGCCGTGGTTGTCAAACACACCCGTCCCCCAAGAATCAACCACGATCACCTCGCAACCATCTGTGAATTACCGAAAGCGGTTGCCCGCTGTCCGGTTGCGGCCATTCGGCCAACCGTGATCAACGGCAAGAAATCGCTTATGGTTGATGAAGAAAAGTGTATCTGCTGCGGAGCCTGTTTCGGTGCCTGCCCTGCAATGGAGATCAACCACCCTGAACACTCGAAATTTGCGATCTGGGTTGGTGGCAAAAACAGCAATGCCCGTTCCAAACCATCAACGATGAGTATTGTGGCACACAATCTGCCAAACAATCCGCCAAGATGGCCTGAAGTCACCGATGTTATCGGTAAAATCCTGACTGCATACAAAGAGGGCGGACGTCCCTGGGAACGAGTCGGAGAGTGGATTAACCGTATTGGATGGAAACGCTTTTTTGAAGAAACAGGACTTACTTTTGATGATGACATGATTGACAGTTACCGTCATGCAAGAACCACATTCAATCAGTCTGCTCATGTCCGCTTTTAGACTTACAGGAGATAATTCATGAAGGTAGAATCAAATCCAGTCCTTGATTTTGCGACATCTTACGAGTTCCCCCCATACCGTGAACTGACGGGAACTGATAAAATTGTCGCTTTTGGAGATCATAGTCACAAGTGTCCCGTGTATGTCAGCCAGCTTCCGCCATGTTCGGCGGAATGTCCGGCAGGGGAGAATATCAGGGGGTATCAGCGGTTGCTGAACGGTATCGACAAATCCGACAATGCGTGGAAAGCCGCATGGGAGATGATTGTCGATGCTAATCCTTTTCCTGCTGTTATGGGCAGGATCTGTCCTCATCCCTGCCAGAGCGCATGCAATCGCCAGTACCACGACGAAAGTGTGGCCATTAATGCCGTGGAGCAGGCGATTGGCAATTACGGCATTGAAGAAGCTCTGCAACTGCCCGGAGCAGGGCCTGACAGCGGCAAGAGAGTTGCTGTTATCGGAGGCGGTCCGGCAGGACTTTCCGCAGCATACCAGCTTCGCCGAAAAGGTCATGCTGTAACCATTTACGATGCCAATGAAAAACTTGGCGGTATGGTGCTCTATGGTATCATGGGGTACCGGGTCGATCGTAAAATTCTTGACACTGAAATTCAGCGTATTATCAGCCTTGGGGTTGAGACCAAAATGGGAGTACGTGTTGGAACGGATATCTCCCTTGAGCAACTCGATCAGGAGTACGATGCGATTTTTCTGGCACCAGGCGCACAGGTTGGTCGTTCTCTTCCTGTCCCGGGTTCCGCTGATACTCACGGTGTGACCAACGCCATTGATTTTCTGAGAAATTACGAAGTTCAGGGCGATGACGTCAGTATAGGCAAACAGGTCTTGATTATCGGCGATGGAAACGTCGCGATGGATGTGGCGCGTCTTGCGCTTCGGCTTGGTTCCCAGGCTTCAGTAGTAGCCGGTGTTCCAAAAGAGGAGATGGCTTGCTTCCAGATCGAATTTGATGATGCAGCAAGGGAAGGCACAACCATGCACTACCTTACAGGGGCGCTTGAAGTCATTAAGGGAAAAGATGGCGTTCAGGCTCTGCGCTGTGCACGCATGGTGAAAAAAGTGAAAGGAGAAGAGGGCTGGAATTCACCAATTCCCTTTTTCAGGTATAAAAACACTGAAGAGACTTTTGACATTGAGGCAGATATGATTGTTGCTGCCATCGGGCAGACAGCCGACATGCGTGGTTTTGAAAGCGTTACAGCCACCAGCCCATGGTTAAAGGTTGACCGATATTATCGTCTGCAAGGCAAAGAAAAAATGTTTGGAGGTGGAGACGCCATAAAAGTCGATCTTATCACCACGGCCGTTGGTCACGGACGCAAGGCCGCCAATTCCATCGATGCTTT
This sequence comes from uncultured Chlorobiaceae bacterium, assembly GCA_903887845.1. GTDB lineage: Bacteria > Bacteroidota > Chlorobiia > Chlorobiales > Chlorobiaceae > Chlorobium. The sequence continues at coordinate 1,748 of CAISRC010000128.1, read as the reverse complement.
TCTTAAAGGGGAGTCTCTTCCTGAGCAGGGTTATCGGGAGATAACAAAAGTCCAGAAGCAGGACGTGCTTTACTTTATGCATTCAGAACAGGCAAAGCGCGAGACCATTGAGCTGGTTGAGGTGGTTGGTAACCACGATGAACTTCTTGTAGCGCTGACAGAGAGTCAAGTAAAGGCGGAGTCAGAGCGTTGCATGAGCTGCGGGCTCTGTTTCGACTGCAAACAGTGCGTCTCATTCTGTCCCCAGGAAGCAGTTACCCGGTTCAGGGACAATCCTCCCGGTGAAGTGGTCTATACCAATTATTCCAAATGCGTCGGATGCCATCTTTGTTCACTGGTCTGCCCTTCAGGGTATATCCAGATGGGGATGGGTGAAGGCCTGTAGGCCCGGGGAAAAGAAATCATGAAAACAAGGAGATAACGATCCATGTCAGAAGATGTCATACATCAGGTTCAGGAGGCCATTGCAAGCTCCAGAAAGTGGGCTGAAACAGGCTGGCCGGTTACTTTTGGTCCCCGAAATGTAGAAGTATCATCGCTCAAGCAGGCCCAGTCACTGCCGAAAAATTTTGTTTTTCGGCTGGAGGCGCTCAACTATTGGAATCAGGCGAAACTTACCGGAAATGATGCTGCTGATTCAGGCCAGAAGGCGCTGGATGCACTGAAAAACAGCAACGTTTCTGCCGCCGATAACGCGCTCTATTTTTGCCAGTTTATCGAAAAACCATTTGCTGAAAATGCAAAAACATGGTTGCCGCTTTATGAGGCATTTAAAGAAAAATGTGCAGGGGTTTGACCACGCGGCAGTGTCTGTTTTTTTTATAAACTCTTAACGAACGGATCGGCAGTGAAAATAGGAATTTTGCTCAAGGAGGGACCATATAACCACCAGGCCTCTGATACGGCCTTCAAGTTTGCTGAAGCCGCTATCAAAAAAGGACATACGGTTGATGCGGTCTTTCTGTACAATGATGGTGTCACCAATGTGACAAAGCTCATGGATCCACCACAGGACGATCGCAATATCGCTGCTCGCTGGAGTGAACTGAGCCAGAAACACGGTGTTGAGATCCTTGCCTGTATAGCAGCCTCCAAACGTCGGGGAATCAGTGATGACGTTCTTGTCGAGGGAAGCGCTATCACCGGCCTTGGAACCCTTACTGACATTGCCATCCGTAACGACCGACTGGTAACCTTTGGAGATTGAAGCATCTATGGAAAATGAAAATGTAAAGAAGATCATGCATGTGCTGCGCCATGCGCCGCACGGCACCATCTATACATACGAGGGGCTGGAGATGATTTTGATCATGGCCGCCTACGAGCAGGATCTTTCGGTTGTCTTTATCGGCGACGGAGTCTATGCCCTCAAAAAAGGTCAGGATACCAGTGGTATCAGTATCAAGGGTTTTTCCCGTACCTTCATGGCGCTGGATGGCTATGATGTGGAAAAACTTTATGTCGACAGACTCTCACTCGAAGAGCGGGGTTTGACCGAAGAAGATCTTGTCGTTGATGTCGAAGTGCTTGAGGCTGAAGAGACAGGCCGGCTGATGAAGGAACAGGATGTCATTATTCACCATTGACCAGCAGGAACAATGTTACATACTATCAATAAGTCTCCTTTTGAAACCACTACATTCGAGACCTGCATCAGGTTTCTTGTGCCGGGAGATCCCGTTCTCTTTATTGAAGACGGCGTTTATGCGGTACAGTCAGGCAACAAATTTTCACCCACGATTGAGCGG
>CAISRC010000127.1 GCA_903887845.1 uncultured Chlorobiaceae bacterium | reverse complement strand
TGCCTAACGGGTTGATGTGTTTCATTACAACGGGTAAGTTGATATTATTGCATTAATATACGAAATATGACCCTCAATTTATAACGCTAACACTATAAAATTTATAAAGATATATCAGTCAAGATTAAATAGAGGTGCCCTACATAAAAAAACCCTGTTTTTGAATATCAATTCTCCCTTAACTCATGAAAAGAATAGCTGTTATACTGGTTGCTCATGGAGAAGCTGAAACAGACAGTTTTTTTGAGAATTTTTCCATGATCCGCCACACCCTCGCACATGCTGGTGAGGTGATGAAGCTGCCCCGTCCGTTACAGCTCGTGGCATCGCTGCTTGGAGGGGTGAAAAACAAAGTGACGTTTCGCGCACAAAAATACCGCTCACCACAGAACAGGATCACCAGACAACAGGCTTCACTACTCCAGGAGAAGCTCAACAGGGTTATGATTCCTCACCAGACCAACGTTGAGGTCTATTCGGCTTTCCACGCAACACCACCATTCGTCAAGGATATCATTAAACAAACGAGCGGTCACGACCTTCAACTCCTGGTCTCCATGTCCCCTATTGATAATCGGCTGACTTCCGGTAACCTGCAGCAGCTTTCTACCCAATTCTTGCCTGTCAACGGTCAGCGACGCCCTGTTGTGGTACACGGTTTCTGGAAAAATGCGGAACTCCGAAAAGTCTACCTCGACCACTTGTTCTACCATGGGAAAACCGGCGACAGATCGGCTTTAGTTCTGACGTTTCATGGCACTCTTGTCAAGGATACGAAAGGAGGAATACCGATGTTTCATACAGGCCTGAAAGAGATGCAGGAAATGGGGAGTACTCTTCGTAATGCTATCCTTATTGATCCTCGCAACGCTTATAATAATATTGAAATTGCATACCTCAACCATGACGTTGGAGGAACCTGGACAAAGCCATCTCTTGCCGAAGCCTTAAACGCACTCTCATCCAGGGGGATCAGAGATGTCGATATTTTCAGTTGTGGATATTTTTCTGATGGAACGGAGACGATTCTGCATGCACAGAAAGAAGCCGCTGCAAGTTCTGTGAAAACGATCAGGTTTTTGCCTTGTATCAATGATTCGGAGGCTTTCGCCGACTTTCTTGCAGAAAAGGTAGCGGCGGTTGTAGCTGTCGAATCGCCATAAGTCTTCCCTATTGCCAAAAGGTGCATATCCAGTCAAGTGTGCTGATAGCGATTACTCATTGAGAGTCCTGAGAGAAAACTTCTGCTGCAATAACTCAGGGATTTCTTCACGCCTGACCGTCCACCCCGTTGTTCTGCCTTCTGAAACGGACTTGAAGCGGTCGCCGATAAGCAAATCCTTGCCCGAGGGGTTCTGCATGACAACCATCAGGCTGCGAACAAAAATAGAGTCCGGATGGATCGAATTGAGATAGTTCGCCGGTTCGAAATCCACCCACTCCTGACGGGAGAGATTGAACTCGTAGAGATTTGTCAAGACACCATCACTCAGTGACTGCAAAAGATAGTCCCGCTCAGGGCTTATGGTCAGTTTGAACGTCTCATAATCCTGCCTGATTTCCCGGTCGAGCCAGTTCAGGTTGACCGGCTCCCGTATGCCGTAACTGCCGAACCCCAGATCAAAGAGCCATTGCTCACCTTCAATCGTCAACACAATCGCCATGTGCGTCTTCGGACGACGGACTGGGTAGGTCATCGGACGGGCAGCGACAAATTGCCAGGAAATTCCCAACGCATCAAGCGCCATGGCAAAGAGACCATTGACCTCGTAGCAGTAACCTCCTCGATTCCGATCAACGATTTTGCTATAAATCTCATCCGGAACAAGCGAGACGACTTTCCCCTGCTGAACATCGAGGTTTTCGAACGGCACCGAAAAAAGCTGACATCGCATCATACGTTTCAGTGTCGTAAAATCCGCAGAAGCGGCTCCCTCAAAACCAATTCTGGAAAAATATGCCGAAAGGCTGAAGTTGTCTGGTTTCATAGCGGCAGTTAAGCGAAAGTGGATAATCTTTTTGGCGACCTCGAATTGCTCTTCGAGAGCGTCGTATGCTTTTTTGAAATCTTTCTCCTGGAGATTCGCCTCAGTTGCCCAAGCGCAAGTAGAGCTTTCTCGATTAGCAGGCCAATGCCTTTTTAAATTATTATCCTTTCTTTTCATGGGCTTGGGCCTTGGCGACCACCTTTTGATGCGGTTCGACCATTTGTTTTTTTATCATCTTGTCGAACTTTTTCCGGATGGGGGGCAGGTTAACAAACGGGGCAACGAAAGTATTCAACAGGGCGGTGTTGAGTTCTGCCGGGGGAAAAGTCTTGTAAACGTCCATTCGGCGGAAAGCGCGGTGATCGGCGGGGAAGATGATACGCAGGCGACCGTAAATATCATCGCGGAAAATGTTCAGGCCTCCCACTCCGAGGAAGGTCTGAGGGCGGAGGTAACCTGCCTGGGCGTAGGCAACCGCGCGGGCCAGCAACTGGTCGAGCAGGCGGTCGAGGTCGGCGGAATTGCCGCTTTCATCGCTGACAACGCCAACAATATTTGCCCTTTGAAACCCAAAGAAACCGCTGAAAATCTCCATCAGGTTGGGGACTTGGCTGAATGGGCCAGAGATAACAAAGGCCACCTGCTTGCCGACCAGAACCGGGGTGTGAGTATTGAAAAAGATGCGGTCAAAAAACATCTTCCATCGTGAGGACAGATAGCGGTCCACCATTCGCCCGGCATAGATGAGAACGTCCGCTGTCATAACGGTCGCTTTGTAAAATTCGATGAACCCATCTTTGCCCGTGTAAGCGCAACGGTAGTTTCCACCACATTCCAGACAGCCCAGGCAACTGGCTTTGATATCAATGTCATGAATATTGACCACGGTCACTTCGCCTGCTAAAGCGCTGCGGCAGCGCGCCACCATTTTCGCCAAATTGCTTTCGGGCTGCTGCTCATCATGCAGGATGACCACCTTCTTCCCGGCGGTGGCAACTGGGTTGGGCTGAAGCTCAGGCTGGTAAGAAAACTCGCGATAGGTCAAGGGCAGATATTGGCGCTGGGTGGGCGCCTGTTTCTGGATGGCCTCCAGAAACTGCTGGCCAAACCGGGCAAGCTGCTGACGGCCTTCTTCCTTTAGCAGGTCATACATATCAGGCGAGAATGAATCGACAAAGCGCATTTCCAGGTCGTCGCAGATGGAATGGATGTAATTGTGAGCCGTGTGGTCAAAGAAGTGGATGGAGGTAGTGAGCGAGGCGGCGTATTTGCCAGCAAAGGCGGCCTGCGCGCCACGTTCGAAGATCAGTTCGATGAAGCGTTTGTAGTGCGCATGAACGATGAGGATATACAGGGGAAAGCCCCACAGGACTGCGTCTGAGGCGCGCACCTGGTCAATGACCTGGTTGAAGGCGGCCTGGTCGGTTTCGAGCCGCTTGATTCTTTGAGCGATATGGATGATGTTAAACTCATGCTGCGGATAGATCTTAGCCAGATAGGCCACCGAGTTGATGGTGACGCTCAATTCTCCCTTTGGACTACCATTGAGAACGGTGATTTTCATTGTAATTTCTCCTTATTAATCCTATCTGCTACTCGCAAAGTCGGGATTCGACAGGTTGCTGGTGATGAAAGTCATCATTTCTTTCAGCATAGCGGGCGAGAGCAATTTCCCGGCAAAAAGATTCTTAATAAACACATGCGGATCGTCTGCGGTTGTATCCATCGCCCCCGAGGTGAAGTCTCATATTTCCCACTCTTGGGTATAGTTAAAACGGTTAACTCTCTTGTTTACTCATCGCATAGCAATTTGAAAGAAAATGCTGGACGGTAAACTGGTGAAGGTGTTCCTCCCTTTTTGAGTATCACAGGATGTTAACCTGAAAGTAGGATAAAGCGTACACTATTTGCTGGGCACTCCCAGATATTCCAGGAACAACCTGTCTCTCTGTACTGATTCGGTAGACCAACGGTGGGTGCCCATGGCTGTTTGCACGTTGGTCGTTTCAATGCAGTCGA
>CAISRC010000126.1 GCA_903887845.1 uncultured Chlorobiaceae bacterium | reverse complement strand
TTTTTATTATCTTGTAGATCAAGTTTCATCTCACAAGTTATAGTTGATCATTATGCAGGAAGACGATATCCTTACCCCTTTGACCCCTTCAATAGAAACAAGTTACGGCGCAACCAATATCCAGGTTCTTGACGGCATTGAGCATGTCCGTATGCGTCCGGCAATGTATATTGGCGATATTCACAGCAGGGGGCTTCACCATCTGGTTTACGAAATTGTCGATAACTCTATCGATGAAACCCTCGGCGGCTTCAACGATTATATTTTTGTCTCACTGAATCCTGACGGCTCTGTGACGGTTATCGATCACGGCCGCGGCATTCCTGTTGATATTCACCCCGAGAAGCAGAAATCGGCGCTTGAGCTGGTCATGACGGTTATCGGAGCCGGCGGCAAGTTCGACAAGGGAGCCTACAAGGTTTCCGGTGGTCTGCACGGTGTTGGCGCATCGGTGGTCAATGCGCTTTCGGAGTGGTGCGAAGTTGAGGTGTACCGCGATGGCCAGGTCTATTTTCAACGCTTTGAACGCGGAATCCCCCAGGGTGATGTTAAGGCAATCGGCCCATCAGACCAGCGCGGCACGAAGACGACCTTCATGCCCGACCATCTTATCTTCAAGACAACCGAGTTCCGAAAGGATATTATTGTCGATCGCATGAGGGAGCTGGCCTTCCTCAATAAAGAGCTGCGCATTATTGTTCAGGATACCGACGGCTTTCAGGAAGTGTTTCACTACGAAGGAGGCATCAAGGAATTTGTCCTCTTTACTGATCAGAACCGCATCAACCTGCTCAAAGAGCCGATCTATCTCTACGGCGAACGGGACACCACCATTGTTGAAATAGCGCTCCAGTACAATGATTCCTATCAGGAGAACGTCTTCAGCTATGTCAACAACATTAATACCCATGAGGGCGGCACACACGTTACAGGATTCCGCAAGGCGCTGACCAGAACGCTCAATGCCTACGCGCAGAAGAATGATCTGCTGAAAAATTTGAAACTTGCTCTTACCGGTGATGATTTCAAGGAGGGGCTGACAGCGGTAATCTCGGTCAAGGTTGCTGAACCGCAGTTTGAGGGACAGACCAAGACCAAACTTGGCAACTCTGAGACTCAGAGCATTGTCGAAACGGTTGTCAATGAGCAGCTCTCGGAGTTTGCCGAAAGCAATCCGAATGTGCTCAAGATGATTATTGAAAAGGTGAAGGGTGCTGCCATGTCGAGAGAGGCTGCCCGAAAAGCCAAAGAACTTACCCGCAGAAAATCGGTGCTTGAAAGCTCTGGACTGCCGGGCAAACTTGCAGACTGCTCTATCAATGACCCGGAACATTGCGAATTGTATATTGTTGAGGGTGATTCTGCAGGCGGCAGCGCAAAGCAGGGACGCGATCGCAGTTTTCAGGCCATTCTGCCGCTGAAAGGGAAAATTCTCAATGTTGAAAAGGCCCGGCTGCACAAGATGCTTGAGAATGAGGAGATCAAAACTATTATTCTTGCGCTTGGCACAAGCTTTGGTGAGGATGAATTTTCCGTTGAAAAACTGCGCTATGGCAAAATTATCATCATGACTGATGCTGATGTTGACGGCGCACATATCAGAACGCTGCTGCTGACCTTTTTCTTCCGCCACATGCGTGCGCTGATTGAG
>CAISRC010000125.1 GCA_903887845.1 uncultured Chlorobiaceae bacterium | reverse complement strand
GGCCTGGTGCCCTACTCAGTGACCGGAATACTCACCGATTATTCTGCTCTCCCGATGCTGAGCTGGAGCTCGGCGTTCCCGGGAATGTGAAGGGCGTATGCGATACGCCCATGCGGGGGGATTTACCGGCAGATGTTATGCGGAATGCGGAAGAGTTATTGAAAAACGAGGACTACTCTTTACTCACATCAACGTTGTAGCCGTTGGCTTTGAGGAGGGCGTACTGTTTGGCGAGGTCAAGATCGTGGGCTACCATTTCGGCAACCATCTCGTCGAGGGTTATTTCAGGAACCCAACGTAAATCAGCTTTGGCTTTGGAGGGGTCACCAAGCAGGGTCTCTACTTCTGCGGGACGGAAGTATCTCGGATCAATCCGAACAATAATTTGCCCTGTGCTCAGCGATGGGTAAGAAGAGGGAGAGTGGAGAGCGGCAATAATGCCGACTTCCTGAAGAGCAGCTCCTTCCCAGCGAAGGGTTATATCGAGCTGTTGGGCGGCTTTCTCAATAAACTGGCGCACCGAGTACTGAACACCGGTAGCAATAACATAGTCTTTCGGCTCCTCCTGCTGCAGCATCATCCACTGCATGCGTACATAATCTTTAGCATGACCCCAGTCACGAAGAGCGTTCATATTACCGATATAGAGGCACTCCTCAAGCCCCTGTGATATGTTCGCAAGACTACGAGTGATTTTACGGGTCACAAACGTCTCACCGCGTCGCGATGATTCGTGGTTAAAGAGGATGCCATTACAGGCGTACATGCCATAAGCTTCACGATAGTTGACTGTAATCCAGTAAGCGTAGAGCTTGGCTACCGCATAAGGACTGCGGGGGTAAAAGGGTGTTGTCTCCCGCTGAGGAATCTCCTGCACCAACCCGTACAGTTCCGAGGTCGATGCCTGATAAAATCTTGTCTTCTTTTCCAGCCCAAGAAATCGGATAGCTTCGAGCAGGCGCAGCGTGCCCATGCCATCAACATCAGCGGTATACTCAGGTGACTCAAAACTGACCGCAACATGACTTTGCGCCCCAAGATTATAAACTTCATCAGGCTGCACTTCGGCAATAATGCGAGTCAAGTTACTGCTGTCGGTGAGGTCACCGTAATGCAGCACAAAATGACGATGATTGATATGCGGATCCTGATAGAGATGATCAATCCGCTGCGTATTCAAACTACTTGCGCGGCGTTTTATACCGTGCACTTCGTATCCTTTTTCAAGCAGAAATTCGGCCAGATACGATCCATCCTGACCAGTAATTCCAGTAATAAGCGCAACCTTCATAAGATGTTGTTATGGTTTTTCAAAAAATCGTTGTACGCCAGCCTCAGCCCATCCTCGAGGGAGACACTGGGCCGCCATCCGAGTTTTTTGAGGCGGGTGTTGTCCATGAGCTTTCTTGGTGCCCCATCGGGTTTAGTGGGATCGAACTCTATGGCACCCCCATAACCGACAACCTTTGCGATAGTCTGCGCCAGCTCTTTAATCGTAATATCTTCACCTGAACCAACATTGATATGACTCTGCATTGGCGAAGTATTGGCAGAATAGGTGGCCTTGTCAAGATTCATAACATGCACACAAGCCGCCGCCATATTGTCGATATAAAGAAACTCCCGACGAGGAGTGCCTGTCCCCCAGATGATAACAACAGGCGCACCCGTGAGTGAAGCCTCATAAACGCGACGGATCAGGGCCGGAATGACGTGGCTGTTTTCGGGATGATAGTTATCTCCGATGCCGTAGAGATTGGTAGGCATAACGCTTCGGTAGTCCGTACCATATTGGCGGTTGTAACTTTCGCACAATTTGATACCCGCAATTTTCGCTATGGCATAAGGCTCGTTCGTCGCTTCAAGCGGCCCAGTGAGCAGAGCTTCCTCACTCATCGGCTGTGGCGCACACCTCGGATAGATACAGCTTGAACCGAGTAACAGGAGTTTTTGTACCCCAGCCTGCCATGCCTCATGAATAACATTCGCCTCTACCATCAAATTCTGGTAGATAAACTCTGCCGGATACGTGTTGTTGGCATGTATCCCACCCACTTTGGCCGCTGCCAGATAGACCTCATCAGGCTTTTCCTCCTGAAAAAAGGCACGAACTGCCGACTGGCTGGTCAAATCAAGCTCATGATGCGTTCGGAGAACAACATCCTGCATACCCAACCCTGCCGCCTGAAGATGCCGGAGAATCGCTGACCCTGCCATACCCAGATGGCCCGCTATATAGACTTTATGCATCCCGATTATTCCGCTGGAACGATTATATGCGTAAAAACATACATCGAAAGAAAAACCGTAATCGCCACGCTAATAATCATAGCGATCGTTTTATGTTTGCGGACGAACTTGAACAAGGTTTCCGTCGTGATCTCTTCATGCACCCGCTTATGATGCTTTTTCCGGGAACTATGCCGACGATGACGGCGATGAGATGAAGTACTCTTTTCCATATTGTAAAAAATGTTTTCAATAACCGGGAAGAATTCGGTATGCCAACTATAGCCGCCCATCAACATCACCCGC
>CAISRC010000124.1 GCA_903887845.1 uncultured Chlorobiaceae bacterium | reverse complement strand
TCTTGAAAAAAATGTGTGAATGATTATGAAATTTCCTGTTTGTGAATTTGCGGAAGCTGAAGAGGGCTTTTATTCTCAATGTGCCTCCTGTCCTATCGATTCTTCTTCTTCGGGCTGCGCACTTGATCAGCTTGAAGATGGGATTTACCAGTTTGAGGGAACTACCCCCAATAACGGGGTCAAGGCACTTTTCTACTTTAGAGACAACGAAGGCAATCAGGTTAAAAAGAGGGAGGCCATTCATGTCGAGATTCATGAGCTTGATGAACAGGGCCACCTCATTACTATTCTTTATGGTATCGTTGATCCTGAAGGAATTATTTATCTGAAAAACTCGGATTCTGAAAAAAAGTATAGTCAGAACAATATCCAGTAATCCGGTTTCCCCTTAGCCAATGACCTTGAATAAACTCTATTTTAATGTTGAAGAGGAGATTCGTGATCTCACCATTGTTGGTGGTGGGCCTACCGGAATTTTTGCAGCATTTCAGTGCGGGATGAACAACATAAGCTGTCGCATTATTGAAAGTATGCCACAGCTTGGAGGACAACTTGCCGCGCTTTATCCCGAAAAACATATTTATGATGTGGCCGGTTTTCCCGAGGTTCCCGCTGCTGGCCTTGTGGAGAGTTTATGGAAACAGACTGAGCGGTATCACCCGGAAATTATTCTTGGAGAAACGGTTACCCGTTACCGGAAGCTTGATGATGGATCATTTGAAGTTACCGTCAGTTCTGGTCGTGTATTTCTGTCGAGAGCACTGCTGATTGCTGCCGGTTTGGGTGCATTTACGCCTCGCAAGCTGCCCCAGTTGACCAATATTGATCATCTGGAAGGCCTATGTGTTTTTTATGCAGTTAAAAATATCAGTGATTTTGCCGCTCAACGGGTGGTTATTGTCGGTGGGGGAGATTCCGCACTTGACTGGACTGTAGGTCTTCTCAATACGGCCTCTCACGTCACGCTTGTTCACCGGATGCATGAGTTTCAGGGTCATGGCAAAACCGCACACGAGGTGCTCGATGCCAGGGAGAGCGGCAGAGTTGATGTTTTTTTGAATACTGAAGTCAAGTCTGTTGAGACCGATGGAGATATGCTGAAGGCTGTTCACCTCCGATCGAAAAATGGCAAGACTCATCGTATCGAAGCCGATCGTCTTCTGTTGCTGATCGGGTTCAAGTCCAATCTTGGTCCACTTGCAGGGTGGGATCTCGAATTGGCCGAGAGTGCCCTTGTTGTTGACAGTCACATGAAAACATCGGTTGACGGGCTCTATGCTGCTGGGGATATTGCCTATTACCCTGGAAAACTCAAGATTATTCAGACAGGGTTAAGTGATGCGGCTATGGCTGTGCGTCACAGCCTGAATTATATCAAACCCGGCGAGAAAATCAGTAATACCTTCAGCAGCCTGAAAGCGGCAAAGGAAAAGAGGCAGGTACCAAAACATGACTGATCAGAGCTTGCCGTTACCAACGTCTTTCCAGGCATGGATGCTTGCAATTCGTCCAAAGACTCTGCCCGCTGGCGCTGTGCCGGTTATTCTGGGTTCTGCTCTTGCTGCGGCTGTTGGCCAGTTTCGTTTTCTGCCAGCGCTTGTTGCACTGATTTGTGCGCTTGGTATCCAGGTCGCCACCAATTTTATTAATGAGATATACGATTTTCGCAAGGGAGCCGATACGGCGGAACGGCTTGGCCCGACGAGAACGGTTGCTGCCGGGATCATCAGCGAAAAAACCATGATCAGGGTGTCGGCGTTACTGGTCGGAACTGTTTTTCTGCTTGGACTCTATCTCGTCTACACTTCAGGCTGGCCGATTCTTGTTGTTGGCCTCCTCTCACTCCTTTTTGCCTGGGCGTATACCGGAGGGCCTTATCCGATCGCCTATTCCGGCCTTGGCGATTTCTTTGTTTTTGTTTTTTTCGGGCTTGTGGCCGTCGGAGGCACTTACTATGTTCAGGCAGACGCTTTGTCGCTGCCCGTCCTTCTTGCCGCTGTGGCTCCTGGGGCGTTTTCGGTCAACATTCTTCTGGTAAACAATATTCGCGACATCGCCACCGACCGTACCGTCGGCAAAATGACGCTTCCAGCCCGTATAGGTGGTGAGTGGGCGCGCCGACTCTATATTGCGTTGACCGTTGTCGCTTTTCTTGTCCCCGCATTGCTTTTCCTGCACGGCTACTCGCCTTGGGGGATGCTCTCCCTGCTCTCAGCTCCTCTTGCGTTCAGCATGATCAGACAGCTTTATGCAAGTGAAGGGAGAGAGTTGAACAATGTTCTGGCTGGCACAGGCAAACTGATGACCCTTCACGGACTTCTCTTTGCTGCAGGTCTCCTTATTCAGTAATTATTTGATCAGTTATGCATTCCGAGAAGGTTCCGATAGCGCTGATTCAAACTACATGCCAGAGTGATCCGGCTGAAAATATGGCCAAAGCATGCGGAAAAATAAGGGAAGCCGCAACAAAGGGCGCCCGGATTATCTGTTTGCAGGAGCTGTTTACCGTCCGCTATTTTTGCCAGACGGAGGATTATAAGTCGTTTGAGTATGCAGAACCGGTGCCTGGCCCATCAACTCTGGTGATGCAGGAGCTTGCCCGTGATCTGGAGGTGGTTATTGTTGCCTCATTGTTTGAAATTCGGGCCAGAGGCTTGTATCACAATACCGTGGTGGTGATTGATGCTGATGGAAGCTACCTTGGCAAGTACCGCAAAATGCACATTCCCGATGACCCCGGATTTTACGAAAAGTTTTATTTTACCCCCGGCGATTTGGGATACAAGGTTTTTATAACCCGTTATGCCACGATTGGCGTCCTGATTTGCTGGGATCAGTGGTATCCTGAAGCTGCTCGGCTTACGGCGCTCAAGGGGGCGGAAATTCTCTTTTATCCAACGGCAATAGGATGGGCGGCTGGCGAACATTCAGCAGAGGTGCGTCGTTCGCAGCGCGATGCATGGATAACCATACAACGTAGCCATGCCATTGCAAACGGTGTCTTTGTTGCTGCCGCCAACAGGGTTGGAACTGAAGATGAGCTGGAGTTCTGGGGAAACAGTTTTGTTTGCGATCCTTATGGTCAGATCATTCAGGAGGCCGCCCATCAGGATGAAGCCATTGTTTTTGCCGAGTGTGACCTGAGCCGTATAGGGTTTTATCGGTCTCATTGGCCATTTTTACGCGATCGCCGTATAGAAACTTACGGCGACTTGCAGAAACGGTTTCTCGATGAATAAACCATGATCACGTTTGCCGTGACTCTTTTCTAATATATTCTCTCGCTTATGAATGCTTATGGCGCAATTGTTTTCATTACCCTGCTCATTACTTTTGTTGTTAAACTGGTTTCGGAACTGCTGAATCTTAAATCGTCAGCGACCGGACTTCCTCTGGAGTTTGCGGGCGTTTTTGATGAAGAGGCCTACAGAAAGTCTGGAGAGTACCTTGGTGCAACGACACGGCTTTCGCTCATCGCATCAGCGGTTGATCTCTTTTTTCTTCTTTTTTTCTGGTTTTCAGGAGGCTTTAATCTGCTTGATCAGTTTTTGAGAGGCTATGGTTTTCATCCAATCGTGAACGGGGTGCTCTATATTGCCGTTTTGCTGCTGCTGCAGTCGTTGATCGATCTTCCTCTTGGTATCTACAAAACGTTTGTTATTGAAGAGAAATTTGGGTTCAACAAAACCACGCCAACCGTTTTTGTGACGGATTTGCTGAAAACTCTCCTGTTGGCAGCCCTGCTTGGTACCCCTTTACTTGCGGGGGTGCTCTGGTTTTTTGAGACCACCGGATCGCTTGCATGGCTCTGGGCCTGGTGCGGAGTAACTCTTGTCTCTCTTCTTCTTCAGTATATAGCTCCAACCTGGATTATGCCTCTTTTCAACAAGTTTGTACCCCTTGAAGATGGAGAGCTGAAGCTTGCGATCATGGAATATGCCGGAACGGTACAGTTCCCACTCTCTGGCGTCTATGTTCTTGATGGCTCAAAGCGTTCAGCGAAAGCCAATGCCTTTTTTACAGGTTTCGGAAAACGCAAGAGAATAGCGCTGTTCGATACGCTCATCTCTGCTCATCCGGTTCAGGAGCTGGTTGCCGTGCTCGCTCATGAGATAGGCCATTTCAAGAAAAAGCATATTATTATTACCATGGTGTTGAGCTTTCTCAATCTTGGTGCACTCTTTTTTCTTCTCTCTCTTTTTATGAACAATCGTTTGCTTTTTGATGCCTTTTACATGAAAGATCTCTCGGTTTACGGCAGCCTGCTCTTTTTTTCGTTGCTCTACTCTCCGGTAGAGTGGGTGCTCTCAATTGTTCTGCAGGTACTTTCAAGAAAGCACGAGTTTGAAGCCGATGCTTATGCTGTCTCAACTTGTACGCAGGGAGCATCGCTTGCCGATGCACTGAAAAAGCTCTCACGCAATAATCTTTCGAATTTGACGCCGCATCCATTCTATGTTTTTCTGAACTATTCTCATCCACCGGTCTTGCAGCGTATCTTGCGCATCAGAGAGCGTGCAGCCAGCGGTGCCAAATAAATCCTGAACTTATGGCTGAGCCGACTTATTATATGCCGCCCGAGTGGGCTTTTCACAAAGCCACCTGGCTTTCCTGGCCGCACAGGCATGAGACGTGGCCAGGAAAGTTTGAACCTGTTCCGGCAGTATTTGTCGAGATTGCCTCCTGGCTGAGTTCTTCAGAGGAGGTACATATCAATGTGCTTGATGAAGCAATGGAGCGGGATGTGTCAGCATTGTTTCGGAACTCAGCTCATGAACAGCTTCGGATAGAACGTATTTTTCTTCATCGCATTCCAACAAACGATGCCTGGTGCAGGGATCACGGGCCTGACTACGTTTTTCGTCAAAGAGAGGGCAAGCTTGAAAAAGTGATCATCAACTGGGAGTACAATGCCTGGGGAGGTAAATATCCAGCTTTTCTGGATGATAATGCCGTGCCCGAAAAGATTGCTGCGTTGCAGCAGTTGCCTTTTGTGTCACCCGGCATGGTGCTTGAAGGCGGTTCGATTGATGTCAATGGAAAAGGACTTTTGCTGACGAGCGAGGCGTGCCTTTTGAACCCTAACCGTAATCCAACGCTGAGTCGCGATCAGATTGAGCAGGAGCTTTGCAGGTATCTCGGTGTTCAAAAAGTTCTGTGGCTTGGCGATGGCATTGTCGGGGATGATACGGACGGCCATGTTGACGATATG